>PMWR01000302.1 GCA_003166055.1 Acidobacteriaceae bacterium | reverse complement strand
GATGGAGTCCACTGTAGCGGCGCTTTGGAACAGCCTTCTCATCCCTTTCATGCCATCGAAGAGCGACTCAGCAAACCGCCGGTCACCGAGCAAATGATCATCGAGAAAATAGAGGTGGCGGCCGGGCAACCGCTCGATCTCGGCCAGCGCATCGTCCACCCGCTGCGTGTAGAAACCGCGCCCACCCTGAAAGAACGCATCCTTGTAGCAAAAGTCGCAATGCTGAGGACATCCGCGCGTCACAACAATTGAGTTCGGTACCAGATAATAGCCGGGCTTGATCAGGTCGCGGCGAATGGGCGGAACGCGCTCCAGCGTACGCCCTGACGCAGAGGCGTAGACGCGCGCCGGTTTGCCTGCGCGAAAGTCTTCTAGAAACTGCGGAAAAGTCTGTTCTCCCGGCCCCAGGAAAATAGTGTCCGCATGGATGGCTGCCTCATCGGGAAGCGATGTAATATGCAGTCCGCCGAGGCAGACGAAAGCTCCCTGGCTTCGGTAATGGTCAGCGATCTTATAAGCGCGATAGGCGTTGGTGATGTAGACCTGGATGACGACCAGGTCAGGCAGATCGTTGAGGGTCAGCGGCTCCACATGTTCGTCCACGATGACCGCCCGATCGCCGGGACCCAGGTATGCGGCGAGTGTTGCCAGGCCGAGCGGAGGAAACAGCGAGTACTTGATAGGGCGCCAGTACGGATCGGTTGCCTCTGTCAAAGCGGGCAGGATGAATTTGGCGTCGATAGCGCGTGGATTGCTCAGCAGACGCGAACCTGAAGCGATCATCGCGCACCGCCCGTCGTGAGCGCGGCAGTTTCGCGGACACTGCCAAAGCGGCGTTCCCTGCGGCTGAATTCCTCCAGTGCGGCTTCCAAGTCACCTGCATCAAAGTCCGGCCACATACGATCCGTAAACACAAGTTCGGCATATGCCGACTCCCACAGCAGAAAGTCGGAAAGACGCTTCTCGCCGCCTGTGCGAATCAGCAAATCCACGTCTCCGCTCTCCGCGGTCAAGGTCTGCATCAGCGCATATGCCATCTGATCGACCGCGGGCCGCAGCTCTCGGGAAAACACATCGGCCGCGCTTATCGCTGCACGTGCGATCGCGTCGCGGGAAGAGTAGTCGATGGCCACGCGTAGATGAAGGCGTCGCCCGGTTGCGGTTGCGCTTTCAGCCTTGTCGATTTCGCACTGCACCGGTTTCCCCAATCGATCGCGCCGGCCAATGACCTGCAGACGGACACCGCGCTGCCGGAGACGCTCCGTCTCCAGCCGCAGAAGTGCGCGTAACAACCAGAAAATGCTCTGCACCTCTGAAGCGGGCCGGCGCCAGTTGTCAGAAGAAAACGCGTAGACCGAGAGGCAACCGATTCCCATGTCCGGCGCGCATTCAACGACGCGCCGCAATGCGGCCGCTCCGGCGCGATGACCGGCAACGCGGGGAAGGCCGCGTCGTGTCGCCCAGCGGCCATTGCCGTCCATAATGATAGCTACGTGCAATCCTTTCGGATTGTCACTTTGCATCGCAAAGTTATTGAACGGCACAATATTACTTTGCACTGTAAAGTTACCTCGCAAAAAAGGGGTCTACGCCCGCGTTGCAGCAAAGCCGTGGAGCAAACTGGAAGCGGACTCTGCTGTACTTCCCTTCGCCGCGTCTCGGACCACCTGTTCAAGCGTGGAAAGATATTCGAGATAGCGCTTGCGGCCGTTGGCAGTGATGCGACAGAGAGTTTGCGGACGATTTCGATCGTGCCCCTTCAATATCTCCACCATCTTTGCCTTTTCCAGTACGCTCAGGTGCCTGCTGAGATTGCCGTCTGTAAGAGCACACAGCTGTTTGAGATCTCCGAACGTAAGTCCCTTGGGATTGGTAAGCAAAGACGTCAGAACGCTGAGGCGCGCACGCTCGTGAATCACCCGATCCAGTCCTTCGTACGCGAAGCGGCCTTCACTCGTTCGCCCTGAACTGCCGGTGTGCTTAGCTTTCATCGCTGCCCTTCCGCGCGGTAAAGAACAAAATTCCCGCCACCAGCAACTGCCCTGCTCCATACGGAATTCCCATCGCCCACGGAGAGAGAGCGCGGCCATTCGCCAGCATGATGCAGGCCATCCCAGTCAGCACATACCAGACGCCTGCCGCGGCCATTGGCCGGGGCAGAAACCGGCATGATGAGAAGACACCGAGACTGAAAATGACCTGCCAAAGTCCCGGGAGCATCCACAGAGCCGACGGAACAGAACTAGCCAGCACGAGTGTCATCAGCGCGCCCGCGACGGCCGCCGGCAGAAACTGCTCCACTGCCATCCGGATCATCTCGTCAGCCATGCCCGAGTGCATGCGGTGTGTGCGAGTCACCATCTGCACACCAATCAAGCCAGCCGAAACAACAGCAGTCGAGATCCAGATGGCCAGGTACGCCGCGATGCGGTTGGCCGGATCAGGTAGCCATAGCGTCTGCGCAGTTGCCGCCAAAATCGCGATGCCGCCCGTCGCAGCCAGCGTCGCGGGGCCATAACCCCTGAACTCCGTACTACGCGCCACCTGCCTTCGGATACTGCTGATGTCTCCGAGCGCTCTGTTCAGGTCATTCATGCAAACTCACTTTACATTGCAAAGTAACCTGTCGGGCTGACATTGTCAAGGCCTAAAAACAAAATGCTTCCGTTGCCACCCCATCGACTTCGCCGGCCTGCAGTCTTAAACCGTATTCGCTTTCGGCGGCGAAACCAGAATCGGCAATATAACCGAGACGGCCATAATGCCCGCGATGACATGCAAACCGCCGACATACGTTTTGCTGGACTCGTGCATCTTCGCGATGAGCAATGGGCCGAATGCGCTTGCTGCGCCCCATGCGGTCAACATCAGGCCGTAGATGGGGCCTACATTCTTTGAACCGAAATAGTCGGCGGCGAAAGCCGGCATGGTACCGAACCCGCCCCCATAGCACATCAGAATCACGAACGAGACAATCGTCAGGAGCATGACAGATGAAACGGAAGGCAGTAAGAAGAAGAGACCCACCTGAACCAGGAACATCACAGCGAACGTCCATCGCCGGGTGATGACATCGGAGATTGAAGCCCAGAAGATTCGGCCGACGGAGTTTCCGATGCTGGCGACGCCAACCATGCCGGCCGCAACGATTGCACTAGCCTTACCGATCTCCTGGAACATCGGCGACTCCTGCGAGATAAGCGAAATGCCCGCAGAAGTATTCAGAAACAGAAGCACCCAGAGCGCCCACCATTGCCACGTGCCGAGAGCACCGCCGAGAGTGTAATCCGTTGTTGCGCGCTGAGCGCTCAGGGTTGCGCTGGGAGTCCATCCCTCCGGCTTCCACCCGGCCGGTGGGTTCTGCATAAAATAGCCTGTCGCCATGGTAATAACCAGATAGGCAATGCCGAGCCACGCAAATGTCTGCAAGACGCCGATGGACTGGATAAGATGCGTGGCTACAGGAGCGGTTACGAGAGCGCCTAGACCGAACCCGCCAACGGCAATCCCAGTGATAAGTCCCCTGCGGTCGGGAAACCACTTAACCAGCACAGCGACAGGAACAATGTAACCGAACCCCAGCCCGATGCCACCGATAAGTCCATAACTCATGTAGAGCCACCAGAGCTTGTCCGCAGAAAAGCTGGCCAGGAAGATTCCGGAGCCATAGAGAAACCCGCCCGTGAGCGCGACAATGCGCGGGCCTTTCTTGTTTAGCCATAGACCTCCGAAAAAAGCCGCGAATCCGACCACAGAAACGCAAATGGTGAAGGCGAGCGTCACCTGCGGTACAGTCCAGTGAAACTGTTTTGTGAGAGGAATTCGAAAGACGCTCCATGCATACACCGCGCCAAGCGCCATCTGCATCAAAAAGCCCGCTGCTGCGAGTCCCCAGCGATTCGTGTTCGACATACATCCCCTCCAATGCTGCTTCGTTCAATGATTCCGTGCCTATTTGCAACTCCCTCGTAATTTGATCTGATTCCCGAGAGTTTCCAAAAACCTGTTAACCAGTGCGATGCTTCGGCGAAGTTCCTGGTGGCGAAACTGGCTCAAGAGCGCGAACAGCCCCGGCGGCTCAATCACCGGCTTTTGGTAGCATCCGAGCGTCTCTCCGGCCGCTGTCGCCACGCATTGCAACACCTCCGGATTGATGGATCCCAACATCTTGCCGAGAATTACCGCGTTGCGAATGGCCCGTACTGATTCGTCCGATTTGGCGGCGTCAACTGCGGTTTCAACCAGTTTGTCGCTCGCGCCAAGTACGCCACGCAGCAGTTGAAAAATGCCGTGCTCATGTAACTGCTGCAATAACTCGTACGAGTCGAGCAGGGCCTCAGCGTGTTCGATCGGAGCTTCTTCAAGGCGTTTGCGCAGCTCCTGGCGCGGATCGCGCGGCGGTAACTCAAGAGAGATCGGTCGAGCCATCTTTCATTCTCCTTGCCAACACATCCAGCTAGTGCGTTTGTATCTGGACCAAGTCGTTTCCGGGCTGGCGATAGTCCTTCCGCTTCCACTTGCGTTCCACTTCGACGCCGTTCTGTGGAGTCGGATGGCCGAAGCGGGAGTTGGTGCGTGGCAGTGGGTTGTCGCCGGTTTCCCCCAGCACCTTCAGATGCACGGAAGTCTCCTTGTATGCCGGAGTGTGCGTCGCCTTGTCCGTATGACTGCTGGTGAGGCGGTTGACCGGCTCTTCGACTGAGTTCATGGGCATGTAGAGTTCTTTTCCTTGAACCCGCGTAGTGATGACCGCCTGCGCGCGAACCTTTCCGTAGCGCGAGGTGAGCTGCACCCAGCTGCCGGTCTGGATTCCACGATCGCTTGCAAGCTCCGGCGAAACCTCAACAAAAGTGCAAGGAGTCTTTTCCCGAATGCCCTGGGTGCGATACGTCATGTTGCCTTCGTGGAAGTGCTCAAGCAGGCGACCGTTGTTCAGGTGCAAATCGTACTCGGCATCCTGTTGATCCGATGGCTCCGACCATGTGAGGGGAAAGAAGTTGGCCTTGCCGTCGGGAAACTTGAACTGCTTGGTATAGAGCAGTGGCTGGTCGCTGCCATCTTCGGCCACCGGCCATTGCAGTGACGTAAAACCTTCGAGCCGCTCATAAGTGACGCCCGCCAGCAGCGGCGTGAGCGGAGCTATCTCTTTGTATATCTGGGAGGGATGCTCATAACTCCAGCCGGCACCCAGCCGGTTCGCGATGTCCTGAATAATCTCCCAGTCTGGACGGCTTTCTCCAAGCGGTTCCATCGCCCGATAGAGCCGTTGGATGCGCCTTTCCGTACTGGTGAATGTGCCTTCCTTTTCGAGGCTTGGGCTCGCAGGAAGAATAACGTCGGCAAAGCGGCAAGTCTCGCTGAAAAAAATCTCCTGCATCACAAAGAAGTCCAGTTTCGAGAGCGCATCCCCAACATAATTCGCGTTTGAGTCAACCATGCTCATCTCTTCGCCGAAAACATACATCGATTTCAGCCGCCCATCGTGAATGGCGTCGATCATCAGGTGATTATCGAGTCCGGGCTTGGGCGGCAAGGTCACATTCCATGCCTTTTCAAACTTGGCTCGGATGACCGGGTCGTCCACCTTCTGGTAGCCGGGGAAGTAATTCGGCATCGCGCCATGGTCGCTTGCGCCTTGCACGTTGTTATGCCCGCGCAGGGGGTAAGCGCCCGTTCCTGGCTTCATGTAATTTCCCGTGGCGAGCAGCAGATTCGAGATGGCCGTTGACGTATCCGAGCCCATGGTGTGCTGCGTAACACCCATCGCCCACAGTACGCAGACGCCATCGGCCTCCGCGATCATGCGCGCGACTTTGGTCAGCGTTTCAATGGGCAGTCCTGTCCGTTGGCTGGCCATCTCCATCGTGAAAGGCTCAAGGCTCTTGAGGTATTCCGCGGCGCCATTCACCCACTTATCGATGAATGCCTGGTCCGCAAGCCCGTTCTCCAGAATGTAGCGCGTCACTGCCGAGAGCCAAATCAAATCTGTGCCGGGGCGCGGATGCAGGAAGACATCGGCACGCCGCGCCATTTCGTTCTCGCGCAAATCGGACACGATGAGCTTCTGGCCGCGCAGCTTATGCGAGCGCTTGACGCGCGTAGCAAGCACCGGATGGCTTTCGGCTGTATTGCTCCCGATGATCACCACAAGCCCCGCCTGCTCGATATCGGAGATGGAGCCGGAGTCGCCGCCATACCCAACCGTGCGAAACAGCCCCGTTGTCGCGGGCGCCTGGCAGTAGCGCGAGCAGTTATCCATGTTATTGGTGCCGATAACTGCGCGAGCCAGCTTCTGCATCAGATAGCTTTCTTCATTGGTACACTTTGAAGAAGAGATGAAGGCCAGCGAGTCGGGTCCCGTAGCGGCCTTGATCTCGGCAAACCTGCGCGCCACCAGAGTGAGCGCTTCATCCCATGTAGCTTCGCGAAAACCGTCCCTTTCGCGGATCAGGGGCTTGGTGAGCCGGTCAGGGCTGTTCACATAGTCCCACCCGAACTTTCCCTTGATGCAGGTTGAGACTCCATTGGCCGGGCCGTGAGCCGGTTCGACTTTGAGAATATGCCGGCCCTTCGTCCAGATTTCGAAACTGCACCCGACGCCGCAGTAGGTGCAGACCGTTTTTGTGCGCTTGATGTGCGACTCGCGCATGGTTGCTTCCACTTCGGAGAGCTGCAGAATCGCCCCATAGCCCACTTCCGGTTCGACGCCCTTGACCACGTCGATCATGCCGTCCAGCGCGGGTTTGGACAACGCGGTAAAGTAGCCGGCTTCACCCAGCATTGATTTTTCCATCAGCGCATTGCACGGGCAAACCGTCACGCAGTGCCCGCAGGAGACGCAGCTCGATTCGCCAATAGGCGCGCCGCCATCCCACAACACGCGTGGATGCGCATTCTCCCAATCGATGCTTAGCGTTTCGTTCACCTGCAGGTTCTGGCAGGCTTCAACGCACCGTCCGCACAGGATGCATTGATCGGGATCGTAGCGGTAGAAGGGATTGGACATGTCCACTTCATACGGCTTGGCCTTGTAAGCAATTTCCTGGTGCTCGACGTTAAGAAGCTTGGTCGTGTTATGCACCGTGCAGTTACCGTTGTTGTTATCGCAGACCGTGCAGTAGAGCAGATGATTGCCGAGGATCCGGTCAAAGGCTTCGCGCTGCGCAGCGTCCGCGCGCGGCGAGGACGTGACCACATTCATGCCGTCCTCAATGAGGGTGCCACAGGCTCTTACCAGCTTGCCGTTCACCTCCACCATGCAGGTGTCGCATGTCTGGATCGGTCCCAGTTGGGGGTGGTAACAAACCTGCGGAATCTCAACACCGCTGCGATTAATCGCGTCGATCAGGCGCTCTCCGGGCTGAATCACCTGCGTCTTGCCGTTGATGGTGGCTGACATGAGGTTTTCGTCCTCCATTACGTTTGTTGGATCGCATTGCGCGCGATTTGGCGGCATGCATCGCCTGAATTACATTCAACGATTCCCCACATTCAGGCTTACGGCTTGATGACGGCCTCGGCCTTAGGGATGGCCTTCAACATGGCTTCACCTGTTTCCAAATGTTGATCTACCAGCCGCGCCGGAGTGTGTGCAAGCCATTCGGCGAGAGAAATATCCTGGTAGTACGGCGTTGGGAACACCTCAATAAACACCAGATCCGTGTCTCCTGTGTTCTCAATATAGTGCGGCATCGATTTCTCGATATACCCGACGTCGCCTTCTTCAAAGTCCATGGTTCGCGCGCGTGCGCCTGCCGCAAATACTGTCATCCGGCCGTGACCGCTGACGTAGTATTGCCATTCATCTTCGTTCGGATGCCAATGTAACTCACGCAAGCCGCCCGGCTTGAGGGTTACAATTGCCGCCGCGATGTTAGTCGCCGGCCATATCTTGCGATCGACGATCTTGACTTCGCCGCCCTTCGCCTTCTTGTTCGGCTCCATCTGGCCTGGCTTGAAGTCGAAGCTATGCGGCACCTTTCCCGTTCCCGCCTCTGCCGCTTGCTGCTCATCGGCAAGCGCTCCAGGAAGCGGACGCGCAAAAATAAACAGCTCCTTCTTTGGCGAATTCGCAAATGGGTTCGCGGAAGCATCGAAGTTCTTCGCCAGCACCTCCGGCGGCGTGTGAGCAATCCAATCGGTCAGCAGGAAGGTCTCGAACTCATTGAAGTTGCCATCGTCGAAGACCAGCAGAAACCGTGCTCCATCCGGACCGAGGCCCTGAATCGAATGTGGGATGCCGCCGGGAAAGATCCATAGATCGCCTTCATTCACGTCGCTCACGTGGCTACGGCCTTCTTCATCCACCGCCGTGATCCGGGCACTGCCGTAGAGCATCAGTGCCCACTCGGCGCCCACATGCCAGTGAAGCTCGCGGATGCCGCCCGCAATCAGCCTCATCTCCACGCCCGCCATCTTCTTTGAGATGGGCAGGTCGCGCACTGTCACCTGGCGCGTCCATCCACCACTTTCAAGCCGCTTGTGCGCAAGTGAGAAGGAGTACTTGAATGGAGGCTGCCCACCCGCATCCGTTTGCGGCGCCCACACTGAATTTGGATTCTCTTTATCCAGTATCGAGTTGTTCGGTCCCGGTTCGGACTCATTGGGTAAGTGATGGTCGGGAGAGCGCGGAACCTGTTGCTCCTGCGCAGCTGATGCCTGCAACCCTGCGGCGGCAACCAGCGCTGCAGAGCTTGTGCCGATAAACCTGCGGCGGCTAAGGTCGTTTGCCATCCAAGTCTCCCGCTCTCTCTGAGAAGAAATAATTCACTGCAAAGGACCTTGTTCGGATTGATGAAGGAAATGAGGTAATGCGAGATCTAAACCGGAATTGACATTGTTCATTCCCGGCCACGTGAGAATATACCCCCGGTTATCTGAATCGCAAACCTTTTTTGCACTTACGAAGTGCTTGCTTCATTGGCCTCCATTTGGATCCGTCCGCAAGCGTCTCTTCATTCACCCAGCTCTGCATCGCATAAACCTAAAGCCAATTTCCCGAACGCCCGCGGTAGCCTATCGCTGCATAAACATTAATGATTGCAGCTGATGTTGAATTCGCGGCTTCGTCTGAATTCCGGAATGCGGAATGACTACTGTTCTTGCTGCTCATTCAAACCTATAAGTTGCCGCGCGATTGTTAACATTTCGTAAATAAGAACAATTGACAGGGTGAAGCAGCCCTTACTTTCCGCCGGCTGCAGGCAAGCAGCGATAATCATTCGAATAGATTTGAAAGCGTCGTCCGCGAAGAAAACCAATCAGGGTCAGCCCCAGTTCCCGGGCCAGTTTGACGGCCAGGCTCGATGGCGCCGACACCGACGCAAGAATCGGGATTCCCGCGGCCAGTGCCTTTTGGACGATCTCAAACCCGCCCCTGCCGCTGACCAGCATGATGTGCCGGGAGAGTGGCAGTTTCTTCTCGAGAACCGCCCATCCCGCAATCTTGTCGACCGCGTTGTGGCGGCCGATATCCTCGCGCAATGCGATCAGTTGCCCCGTCGAGTCAAAGAGCGCCGCGGCATGCAGGCCGCCGGTCTGGCTGAAGACCGCCTGTTCGGAGCGAAGAACCTCGGGCAGCCGGCATAGCATTTCGGGGTCGATGCGAAAGCCGCTATTGGGCTGGCGCAACCCTCGCACTCGGATCGCGTTAATGGATGCCTTGCCGCAGATGCCGCAACTGGATGCGGCATAGAAGTTGCGCTGCAAATCTTCGCATTCGAAGTCCGTATCTTTCAGCTCGACTTCCACCACGTTGCTCATCTTGCCATTTTCCGGCGGCTTGATGCGCAGGCTCGCAATCTGTTCCGGCGACTCGATGATCCCCTCGGTCAGCAGAAATCCGGCCGCTAACTCAAGGTCGTTTCCCGGTGTCCGCATAGTCACCGTCAGTGGCACGCCGCCAATACGAATTTCGAGAGGCTCTTCAGCCGCAAGCGAATCCTGCACCGAGCGAACGTCGCCGTCATCCCACTCCGTAACCTGGGTCAGCTCAATGCTTCGCTCTGGTGTGCGCATCCTAGCTCCGTCCTGGCCTTCCAACTCGACGTTGACGCCTGGCGAAAATTCTGTCAAGTCGAACTTGAACGATTGTTTGTAGATGGAATCCATTGGTTGTACCTTTATTCGCATGACAATTCCCTCCTTTTTTTGTCGATTGTCGCGTCCCGCCCGATTGGACCTCAGCAAGCTGGCTGGAACATCCGCGGCCTTCTTGCCCGTCCTGTTGGCCCTGCTGGCACTATTCAATTCCCCTGTTTGCTCGTGGGCGCGGAATGCCAAGCCTGTGGATTCAGGCACCCTGGTAGAAACCGAAACCTATATCCCCTGCGGCGACGGATGTTCTCTCACGCTCGAACCGGCGCGCGCCTTCTGCCTCAAGCTGGGAGATCAGTTTCTGGTCGGGGAGGGACGAAGCTATTTGCACGAGGGAAAATTTACCGGCTTTGAAGACCTTGCCGGGAAGCAGCTTCCCGTCCGGTTCAGCCGCCGGTCGCTTTGGATCAGGCCACCTGATCGCGGCGAAGTAAAACTCGCACGCGGCTCTGAGTTTGAGGGCTTCAAAAGCACCGGCTGTATAGCAGCAGTGCACGGGCCGATTCTTCAACGCGCCAACGCTCTGCGCCGGCCCGTAAAAGTCCCATCGGACGCCGTAGCCATCGCAGGCCCCGACAAAGGGGAATTCCGGCCTCTGTATCTGTGGTTTCAGTGCGGCTTCGATTCCACCGCAAGCACGATCGATTGCCGTGAATGGTACAAGAGCGGCGAAACGGCCCCACCCGACTGGTACTGCGCGCGGACGACGGATGGAGTGCCGGTTGGAGCGGACTTCACCGTCGATCCGCTTCTCAGTCAGGCGGGAAGGCTGGTACTCAAATCCGGCGCGGTGTTACAGCACGACAACCGGGGACGGACCAATGGCCAGCTTGACCGCCCCGGCGAGACTTGCCGCTAATTCCTCCAATTCGATTGCACTAAACCATCAAACCGGTGTCGTACCGTTCGTCCTCTTCGCTTCTTTACTCCACATTGCTGACTTTTCCATTTGTGAAAGTCACCTTCATATCCTTGTAGTAGAAGATGACCTTCGCTCCCAATTTGGCCACCTTGAGCGGTTGCCCGAATCCAGCGGTCACCTGATCCATGGTCTGGCCAACTTCGATGGTTGGCGGCGGAGCGTCGGCCGGCGGAGGCGGTGGGGCGATAGTTGGCATTTGAGTCGGAGCAGGAGGCGGAGGAGCGGGAACGGCGGCACCTTCCGGTGCGGGTGCTGGCGTGCCCCCCTGGCGAACAAACTCCATCCCGTTCAAGGACAGCTTGTCCCCTTGGATTTTGAGGTTCCAGAGAGGTATCTCCGTACTTCCAATTTTAGCCTTGACTGCCAACCAATCTCCATCGATGACGAAATGGCATGGAGACTCCGTAGTGCCAGGAGTGCGCAAGGTACACGTGCCATCGGGGAGAAGATGGAGATTGAGGCCTACCTGTTCTAAGAGGTACTGTCCAGCAAACGCGGCCTGCGGACTATCTTGAGCCGGCTGCCCATCCTGATTGTCCTGCGGCGCAATCGTGAGCACCTCCGCCACCAGTTGCATGGCCGCATCTGCCGGCGGAATTTCCTTCTTGTTGGGAAATGGTATCTTCAGGTTTGCGTAATAGCGGATGTTGTCATAGGGGTCGCTATAAAGCTGGAAAAGTATCCCATCCTTTTGGGCCTGAATTCCCGTGACCCAGCACTTTTCATCCGGCGCGAACGGGCGATGCGGATAATCGTTTGAGGTTGCTCCTCCCGGCACGGCCATTGTGATCAGCAAATCCTTGCCGAAACCGCTCCAGCCTTGCCCGATCTTTCCGTTCTTGTAAGTGTTCGATGGCGGCATCGGCGAAGCGACGGCATACATAATCAGGCCGGGCTTGTGGATTACGGCCACATCCCCGGCCGTGACAATATCGGAACGGTCGGCTGTAATCTTCGTCAGTTTGAATTGCGAGTTGAGCTTTTGCTGAATAGCCGCCGTATCGCCTGTCTGTGCCGCCAGCGTAAGACTGATTATCGATGTGATAATGGCAAATCCGAGCGCAGAGAACCTTTGAACCTTTGACATAGGCCCTTCCCTTTCATGAGTTGTGGGGGAAGTTAGTTGATAAGCTGTCAGGGGAGTTATTGTAAGAACGGCAATTAAAACACCAGGATTTACAAGATGTCAAGCTACCCTTATCCCTGCATTGAAAGGCGCCGCTCCGCTCAAAGAAACGCCCTCGCGCCGCTCTGCCTCACTGCGCATCGAAGGCCTTCACGTCGACAAGGGCCATCTTGATATGCCTCGCGGCCATTGCAGCCTCGCCTGACCCTGCGCCAACAAATAGGTCCAACTGGTTTTGGAATTCCGCTTCCGTGCTGAAAACTCCGAATGCGGAAGCGGCACTTACTTGGGCAGCAGGCCGCGGGCGATCGAGTCCAACATGCCGTTGAGGAAGTTGATGGACTCCGGAGCGGAATAACGGCGGCCGATCTCCAGCGCTTCGTTGATGACGATGGGAAATGGCGTGCCCTTGAAGCCCAGCATCTCGCCGACAGCCATCCGCAGCAGGTTGCGATCGACGGCCGGCATGCGCTCCAGCCGCCAGTGCTTCGAGTTGGCAACCAGCAGCTCGTCAATCTGTTCCTGGTGGGTGATGGCTACACGAAACAGATCTTCTGCGAAGCCGCGGACATCCTGCTCGACTTCATCGCCGGCCTTCCAGAAGGTAGCCTGGACCTGCTCGGGTGTCTGCTTGCCAATGTCCGCTTGAAAAAGCATCTGCATGGCAAGCTCGCGCGACTTGCGCCGCCCGGATGTGTGGTGAGGACCGGCGGTCAAATCGCGCCGCCTTCATCGGATCCTTGAATCAATCTGCGTTTCAGGCTAACCATTTCGATGGCGGCAATGGCGGCCTCAAATCCCTTGTTGCCGGCCTTGATGCCGGCGCGATTCAGCGCCTGCTCCAGGGTTTCGCAGGTCAACACGCCGAAGCTGTGAGGAATGCCGGTCTCCTGCTGGGACTGGCCGATGCCGCGTGCCACCTCGTTGTAGATGGCCTCGTAGTGAGCGGTTTCACCGCGCAGCAGACATCCCAGCGTCACAATGGCGTCCACTTTGCCAAGATTGGCAAGCGTGCGCGCGGCAGCTGGAATCTCCCACGCGCCGGGAACGCGCACCAATTCAATGTCGGACCGCTTTGCGCCGCTGCGTAGCAGTACGTCCAGCGCTCCCTCCAACAGCCGCTCGGTAATCACCGCATTCCAGCGCGCCACAACGAGGGCAAACCGCATTCCAGCAGCGGACAGATCGCCTTCGATAGCTATCGGCTTACCCTTGAGCGGATCGTTCCAGGCCCAGAAGCTGAATGCAAAACCAGGCTCCGGTTCCACGGTAAAAATCTGCGACTTCCAGTGAGTCGAGGTAATCGGTGATAGACGCGCAACCGCGGATTCGCCGCCATTGGCTTGAAGCCAGGCTGCGACCGTCTGGTGCACGGCATCGAGCGTCGTCACCTCTACAAGCACATCGGCTGTGGCGGGAAATTCGCCATCGACAAATTCCAGATTACCGAGCGGCGCCAGAAACGCAGACCCTCGACTTCGATCATCCTTCCATCCCTTGCCNNGCAGCTTAGGTTGTGGAGCGCGGCTTGACGGCGATATAGGTTGCCGGCACAATTCCCGACGGTGGCGCGGGGCTCTTGGTGGTAAATGTGCAGCCTTCGTCGGTAGGTGCGCAAGCGGGCAGATTGGGAGCAATCTGCTGCGAGTCAACCGGCGGCGTCGCGGTCGATGGATTGGCCGGAATCGTGATGTAGTGAATCATGTTGTCGCCTGCCGTCGAGACGAAGAAGTAAGAGCTATCCGGGCTGAAAGCTCCGAAGATGGGGGCCGTCGGAGCCGTGCCGCCGCTTGCCGTCAGTGGCACCGAGCCCACCGTGCCTGCCGCGCCGCCGGTGCCAGGAAGATAATAGGGCAGCGAGGCAGCGGCTGTGGAGCCTGCCGCGGGGTTGTAAGTGACGAAGGCCAAATTGGAGCCTGGCGAAGGCACCACCTGATTTACGACCGAGGCGGGAGCGGGAATCTGCGCCTGGTTCAGCGTGGTTCCAAGCACCAGCGGCGAAAGCGAAGCCCCATTGGGCAGCGAAGTATCGCTGACATTTGACGGCAGGCAGTTCAACGAAGGTATCGACACCCCGATGTCAGACAAAGTGATTGGGCCGCCGGACGCCGGTACAGATGCGCCCAGGATGTGATTGCCATCGGTGGTCGCGGCCAGAACATCGGTATCCGCTGTGACCGTATTGTCCGGAGCCGGTCCTTGCGGATAAAAAAGCATGCTGGCTTCGCTGCCCACGGTGCCGCTGGGGCACCAGGTGTGCGCCACCGTGGGATTGCCGCTGAGAAACGCGCCCACGCCGGGGATGGTAATGGCCAGGTTCTGCGCGCCCGGATTGGTTGCGCTGGAAGCCGCCAGCGGGATGGAAGTAAATCCCGTGTTCGCGTTGTAGACGTACAACGTATCCGTGTGTCCCGTGACGCCCCCAACGTTCGCCGCCGAACTATCCGTGATGTACAGGGTCTGCGAGTCGGGAGTCCACGAAGCGGAGGTGCCCATCCCGCCAAACGTTCCGGTAATGCCGCCGCTTGCGTTGTAGAGGTAGAAGAGCTGCCGCTCCTGGTCGTTGATAAGCAGCGTCGTATCGTTCGGCGATACCGCCAGGACCACGCCTGGGGCAGTTGTGTCTACCTTGGCCAGCGTGTTGTTGAGCGTTTGGTAAATCATCAGCTCGTGGCTCGAACCGAAATAAAGATCGTTGCCGATCCGGTCCTCTACCATCGAGTTCGGCACATAAGGCAGCCGAACCGTGGAACCCACCGTCCCGGTCAGCAATTCGATGGGAACGAAATACTGCGACTGGCCCGGAGCGCCAAACCAGACGTAGTCGCTGGCGGTGCCGGGGGTGGTTATCTTCACTGGGTTCGATGAAATAGAAAGCCCGGTGCCATACAATCCGTATTCGTTGATCGGCGCCGGATTACAGCTGCCTGGCTCGCAGACCGCATAGACCGAAGCGATCCCGGGGAAGTTGGTGGTGATCGCGCCTCCGCTACCCGCCGTAATATCGATCGGATCGGTTGACTGATAGGTGAGGGCCAAGCCGGTGATCGGGTTACCCGCGGTATCGATGACCGAGGTGGTCAGGCTCTGAGTGACACCCTGGGTGACCGTCCCGCTGGTCTCGCCGTTCGCCAGCGTCACGTTGATCGATTTCGGCGGGCAGGTGGAGAAGTAGCCAGCCGACGAACCCGAGCCCGCAACCGATGCGGTAATGACCGTGGTGCCCGGTTGTGCCGCGGTAATGCTCACCTGGTTGGTGGTGGTGTTGGTGCTGATGGTGCCGATGTTGGGCGTGCCGACAATGTAGCTGAGCGTGCCGATTGACGCCGTGCAGTCAGGGATCGAACTCGCGGCCACGCCGGGAGGAGGTCCGCCCTGGCAGGCAAATTTGCCGCTGGCCACCACCGACGGCGGTGCGCACAGCTCGTACTGCGTGTTGTTGCTGACAAAGCACGCCTCCGCGTCGAGCGTGGCCTGGGTGCCCTGTGAAAAGCACTGATTGCCGCTTCCGGACAAGGGAGTTGTGACAAGGCTCACCGAGGTCACCTGGTCATGCACGTAAACCTGCACCGGATTCGAAGTCACCGAGTTTGCTGACGCTGTGACGTAAGCAATCGCATAAGGCAGCCCGTTGGTCGTGGGCAGCGGATCCGGCTTGTTGCAGACGGTGTAGTTGGCGATGCCGCCACCCGTATTGCGGTTCCAGGTGCCGGCGCACATGGTGCCGGACGGCGATAAATCAACCAGCTGGTTGTTCGAGGTGCCGTACGTGTAGGCTGCGACACTGGCCGTCGTGCCCTTGCAGGTCTTCGCCGTGGGCGAGGCGATCTGCTGGGTCTGCCCAAAGGCAATGGAGACGCCAGCGGTCACCGGAGTCAGCGTGACGTAATCCACGTCCGTGATCTTCAACCCGTAACCTTGGCCATTGCAGTAGTTCGCATCCGGGTTGCGAGTGCAGCCGGAGATCGAAATCCCAGCAGGAATGGCCACGCACAACAAACTGACAAGCGTCAAAAACCGCCGCATGAATCCTCCCCGCCCCGCCGCTTGAAACCGCGGAACGGTCTATCCAAATCTGTAAAAGAAAAATGGGTTAAAAGCGGCCCGTCAACATGCCCCATGGTTGGCCTGCCGCCGGTGGAATCCGCTCAAGTGACCGGCTCCCGGCAGTACGCTCTTCCATGCAGCCGGTCAGCGCAACACGCTCAGACAACTCCAAAGAAAAGTGTATCAGGACGGGGCGGCCATCGGTACAAAGCTGCCAGGACCGTTTCCGTGCCCATTTTTAGCTCTCATCCAATAGACTCCGTCGGACCTTGTTTGGAGAGCACGCCTGGAAAGCACGCCGGGGAGCGGATGAGGAGTCGCCGACCCGCCGGCTATTGCCCAGCCGGCATGAAGTGCTCAAACCACTCCACGGCACGCTCCATCACATCGCGCCGATGCGCCGGATCGACAAAGCCGTGCCCCTCATTCGGATAAACGACCAGCTGTGTGGTCACATGCTGGTCGCGCAAAGCATGCCAGAACTCGTAGGACTGGGGCGCGGGACACTCGCCGTCCCGGTCACCCACCACCACCAGCGTAGGCGTGTGCACCTGCTTGATGAAATTGATGGCCGAGCTCTTGGCGTAGACCGCCGGGTCGTCGTAAACCGAAGCGCCAAAGTAAGGAATCATCCACTGGTCGATCGAGTTCTCGCCATAGTAGCTCTGCCAGTTGGAAAGCCCCGCGCCGGAAACCGCGGCTTTGAACCGGTTGGTCTGCGTGACGGCAAACATCGTCATGAACCCGCCGTAGCTCCACCCCGTAATCCCAACCCTGCTCGGGTCCACCGGATACTTGGCCAGAACCGCGTCCACCCCGGCCAGAATGTCGCGGAGGTCGCCATAGCCGAAATCCTTGCGGTTGGCCTGCGTGAACTTCTCGCCCTGTCCATAACTGCCCCGCGGATTGGGCTGCAGCACAAAGTAGCCCAGCGCCGAAAACGCCGTCGCGCTCAGTCCGCCACCACCGCCCCAGCGCGCCTCGGCTGCCGCGGCTGGCCCGCCGTGTACCTCCACAATCAGCGGATACTTCTTATCCGGATCGTAGTCCTTGGGCAGCAACAGCCACCCCTGCACCTTGAACTTGTCGCTGGTCCACTCGAGCGAAACCGACTTGCCCCACGCCGGTTCCACGCCGTCATTCAAATGCGAGAGCTGGGTTACGCCATCCAGGCCCGCGTCCGTGGAGTTACCCACCTTTGCCTCGTAAATCTCCGTGGCGTGATCGAAGCTGCTGGCGTGAAACACCCACAGTTTGTGATCGGCCGACGACGAAAGACTCAACTGCAGCCGCCCATCTCCCACGCTTCCCGGAATGCTGAACACAGGCTTCCCGAAGCTCGTCACCGGGATTGCACCGCTCGAAATGGCGTGCTCGGACCCGCCCTCGATATTGAGCTGCACAAGTTGTGCGTCACCGCCCGCCAGCTCGCTGACATAGATGCGCTCGTTGCCGTCCCATACGATCCAGGCCGGCGAAGTGGGCCGATTCACCGTCAAGTCAACCGGCTCGCCTCCCGCACCTGACACCAGCCACACGTCGCCGCCGGTCGACCCCTGGTCGCTCATCAGTCCGCCGATAAACGCAATTGCCTTGCCGTCCGGCGACCACCGAGGCACCGCAATCTGCAATCCGTGCAGCGGCCCGGATACCTCGGCCGGCGCCAGAATCGCCTTGGGCGCGCCATCAAGCGTCTGCGTGTAAAGCTTCGCGACCCACCAGTTGTTCTCTCCTGGCGGATTGGCAGCCACATAAGCCAGCCCCTTCGAGTCCGGCGACCAGTCGAATTCATACACATGCAGATTCGCCGGCGTGGGTTGGGCTGGCTCAACCGGCTTGGCTGCATCCACATCAGCAACCGCAACCCGCTGAACCTCAACGCCGTCCTCACCAATCACGCCCGAAGGCGGCTTCATCGCCGCCAGCGCTCCGGCAGGCCGCGTTGCGCCCTCCACATAAAGGAATGCCAACTTCGACCCGTCCGGCGAAAAGGCCAATTCGTGTACGTAGCCCTTCAGTTCCGTCAGCCGCCGCGCCGGCCCGCCATCAACCGCAGCAACATAGAGGTCCGTCTGCTCGCCCAGCTTGGCGCAATCCGAGAAAAATGCCAGCGCCTTTCCGTCCGACGACCAGGCAAGATCGTTCTCGTGGCAATGCTGCTCCGGCTTGGAGGCAGCGGTGATGCGCTCGCTCTTGGCCAAAACGTCGAGCGGAGCCAGGCGAATCTCGACTCCCTCTTTTCCCATCTGAATCCAGGCCAGCCGCTTGCCGTCCGGCGACACTGCAACCTGCCCCACCGACCGGCCCCGGTTCAGCCCCTTGAGGACCTCCTCCATGTGGGCACGGTCCGGTTCGGTGGCGGCGTGCGTCTCTTGCGCTAATGCGTTGGAAAAGTGTAACCCGGTGCTCAGAACCAGAAATGCACCGGCAATCAGAGAAGCGCGCAGGGAAGTCCGAAGAGAAGAGAAAAACATACAGAAATGCTATCAGGCGAAATCCAGCTATGCGCTCATAGCTTGGCATTCGCAGCCGTGCTGACTAGCTGTCTTGCTGACCCGCTGACTAGCTGACCCGCTAACCCGCCGCCGCATGAATCGCCAGCAGCCTCTCCAGCAGCGGCTTCAGCAGCTT
>PMWR01000022.1:195-6314 GCA_003166055.1 Acidobacteriaceae bacterium | reverse complement strand
TTTCCGCGAAGAACTTCAAAGGCGCTTGATGAAGGCTAAGGCCTCTTTGAGTTGGGGGAACTGGGCTTCTTCGTCTTTGAACGCGCGGGGGTGGACACAGCGGCGGACGCCTCGCATTTTGACGGGGTGCTTGAGGTGAAGCATCTCGTGGTAGAGCAGGTATTCGATGGCGTAGCGCGGGCTTGAGGGGCGGTCGAAGACTCGGCTGACGACGATGGTGTTATGGGCGGCGTCGTAATGGCCGAGAGAGCGCTTGGCCATGTGCTCGCTCCAGGTGAGCTCTGGACGTCCGAGAAGGCCTCCGAAGAAACGTGTGTTCAGCGAGTCGAAAACTTCTTCGAGATGGTAGAAGCGGCCTTCAGGGCCGGAGAAACGCTTGTTGCCACGCGCGCTCCGAACGAGTTCGGTTTGGCGGGTGACGGCGGCTGAGGAGGCGAAGCGCTTGTAGCGCAGGTTGTGGGTGGGGTCGATGGGCATTTTGTAGAGCTTGGCGAGCAGGATGTGCGCGATGGCGTGAAGCACGGACTCGGGCGCGCCTTCGAGCAGGTCGGAGAGGCTGACGTGAACCTGGCCTTCGCGGAGACGGATGGTGGTGTTGAGCGAGGTGAAACGGCGGAAACGGACCGCGATGGGGGGCATCGGCGCGCGGGGGCGCAGGGCGCGGTACTCTTCCTGGAAGATGGGAACGACGTCGGGGGACGGCACGGATACAGTTTACAGGGGCCAGTTGTCAGTTATTAGTTGTCAGTTTTAAGTTTTCAGTTTTAAGTTCTCTGTGATCAGTGAGCAGCGACAGTCGGAACGGGGCGATCTCGGGAGCATTTGTGAGCAGGCAGACACAGGGCACCAAGCGGCTGTGCTCTTGAAGCTGACAACTGACAACTTAAAACTGAAAACTTACCACTGACAACTCGCTTCACTTTGGTTCGGCGCGGTCCTGGCCTTTTTCGTCTTTGTGGAGGTTGAAGTATTCGGTCTGTTCGGCGAGCAGGCGCTTGGCCTGGCTGGCGAGATCCTCGCCGCTTTCGATGGCCTCTTTGCGGGCGAGGTCGAAGACCGGATCGCCGACCAGGGTGCGGATAATGCCTTGCCAACGCTCGGTGGATTCGGTGAGCGCCTTGAGAGATTTGCGGAGGTCGGCATGGCGGTCGGAGTAGACGTCGAGATTGTCGCCTAACTCGTCCATCAGTGCGGTGAAGTCCTGAAGTTCGTCGTCGAGGCGATGGCTGCGCAAGGGGGATTTGGCGCGCGTGGTGAGCCCTTTGATGACGTCGGCGTGCTCGTTGAGGTATTTGGTGTAGAGAGCGACTCGCTGGTCGGGGTTGATGCCGGCTTCGCGGATCTCTTCGATTTGGGCTTCGGTGAGGGGCTCGCGTTTTTCCTTTTGGGCGAACAGGGGCGTGACGAGAAAAGGCGCGACGAGCAAGGATACGAGAATAAGAAAACGACTGCGCATGGCGTCTTTATTGAAGCACAGGTTGTTGGGAGCAGGGAATAGGGACTGAGGGAATAGGGAATAGGGAATAGGGAATACCTCTACTTGTTGAAGACGTGCATCATGGCTTCGCTTTGGGCCTGGTTTACCTGGGCGAGGGTTTCCTGGACGAGGGGACGGTCTTCAAAGCTGCTGTCGTGGAGCATTTCAGTGAGGCGAAAGGCGGTGTGACGGAGGAGGATTTCGGCGTTTTTGAGGCGCTTGTCGTCGTCGGACATGGACAGGTGAATCTTGTGGGACAAGAGCTGGATTTTCCTGAGCATGGTGGTTGCCTTGTCCACGTCGCCGGCGGCGTAGTTGCGCAGGCTGAACTCGGTCATCTCATGGATCAACTGGGTGTAGAGGAAGCACTGGTCGCGGGGCTGGGCCTGTTCGGCCCGGATTTGGAGGGCGTCGATGCTCTGCTGGTCGGGAATCTTGTCATCGAAGCCAGAGGCGCAGGCGGGCACTGTAAACACGGTGATGAGTACGGCATTTGCCAACAAGATACTGGACCGCGACAGGGACCGCATGGGGACCTCCGCTGATGAGGCGCTAACCCTTGACCGTGACTATGGCGCATTCCATGAGAATGTGCAAGCAGAAAAGCTTGCGTTCCGATGGGATCAAAAAGCGCAGCCGGTCGAAGGGGCACCGCCCGATCTTCGCATCATCGCCGATCTCTCAATTATGTTTAGAGCAAAATGAGACTATTTTTCGAGCAAAATGAGGCGCTGGCGTGCCTGCCATTCCTGATCGGGNNGTCATTGGGACTGGCGGCGAGCAGGGAGGTGTAGTAGTGATCGGAGCCGGCGAAGTCTCCGGCGTCGGCCAGGATTTCGGCGAGCATGCGGGTAATGGCGGCGTTATTGGGGTGGGCGTCGTGGAGCTTTTGGATCAGCGGCAGGGCTTCAGCCTTGTCCTGTGCGGCGAGGACGGTGGCGAGCTGGGCGGTGAGGGCGGGGTCGTCGGGGGACTGCTCGAGGGCGGCGCGGAGGAAGGTTTCCGCTTCGGGATATTGCTTTTTAGCGATGAGCAGATGGGCGAGGCCGGCGTTGGCCGGGGCGGATTTGGGGTCCTTGGCAAGGACGCGGCGATAGGCGGCTTCGGCGGCGGTGGATTCACCGGCCTGGTCGGCGAGGTTGGCGGCGAGGATGGTATCGTCGGTGGTTTCCGGGGTGAGCTTGAGGGCCTGAAGCAGGTCGCTGGAGGCCTCGGCGGGGTCGGTGGCGCGGTCGATTTGAGCCAGGGCGCGCCATGCGCGGGCTTTCAGGGCGGGGCCGGCGTCACCGGGGTCGAGGGTGGTGGATGTGGCGAGTTCGCCGCGGGCTTCGGTCAGCCTGGCTGCGGTGTCTGAGGCGTTGGGCTGCGCGTTGGCCTGGCGGGCGAGGAGCATGCCGAGGGAGAGATGAGCCTCGAAGGATTGGGAGTCGGCTGCGATGGCGCGGCGGTAGAGACTGGCGGCGTCGTCGAGGCGGTTCTGGGCGTCGGCGACGTAACCCAAGTCGAAGAGGGCGCGGGCGTCGGCTGGATGGGCGGCGAGCCAGGGGTTGAGTTTGGCTTCAGCGGCGGCCCAGTCGGATTTGGCCATGGCGGCTTCGGCGGCGGTGACTTCCTCCGAACCCATCGAAGGGGATTTGTCGATGGGTGTTCCGGCCTGAGCGGGCGCGGCGGGGACCAGTTTTTCAGGGTTTTGCGCCGGGGCCTGTGCTGGGAGCTGGGCTGGGACGGAGACAGTGGTTGCAGCGGCGAGCAGGATGGCGATGGCGAGACGAAGCACGAATTACCTCAGCTACCAGTTTAAAGGGCTGCTTTGGATTGGACGGCTGGCTCAGAGGACGGATAGGGAGGCAGTTTCCAGCGTAGAAGTTTTGCGGCGGCGAGGGCGTGCAAAACTGACCATCGCGTTGGTGGAGACGGGGCGCACTCTAACAGCAGGAGAGATCAACCATGGCGGAACAATTCGAAAACAAGGAAGAAATCAAGGTGGATGAAGAGGCGGCTTTGGAACCTACTGCGCAGAAGAGGATTGATCGCGTGGCCGAGAAGGCAGCTACGAAAGGCACAAAGACGGTGCAGCATTACGACAAGGAAAACAGCAATCGATTTAACAAGTGAGCGGGAACTCGGGCTCGCGGATGGAGAGGTTTCGCGGCCGGGAATGAAAAGTTGGAGGATTTTCGGTACAGACTCTATGCAGCGGAAGTGCGGCAAGGGTATGCTGCGTTTGCAGTTGAAGTCCTCCCGAAAAGGAAAGGTACGAGCGATATGCGGATTTTCAAACCTCTCACCGTGGCAGCCTCCGCGCTGCTGACGATTCTCTTCCTGGCGCAGGCAATGCCGGTTCACGCACAAGAGCCTGCGTATCTCCATGCGCTTTCAGATCTGCGCTCGGCGCGCGCGTACCTGCAATACGACACGCGGCCTGCATGGGCCGGCCACCGGCAACATGCTATTGAGCAGATCGACAAGGCTATCAACGAAATCAAGGTCGCCGCACGGGACGACGGCAAGAACACCTGGCACACGCCGCCGCCGCAGAGCGGAGGCAGTGAGGGATGGCCAATTCATTCGGCGGTGAAGCTACTGAGAGAAGCGCGCGGCGACGTGGATCATGGGCATGATTTGCCGGAGAATCACGGATTGCGGGAACGCTCGGTGGAGCATATCGACAAGGCGTTGCGCGAACTGGAGCCCGGGCTCTAAAAGAGCGTCAAGGTTCTGACAGATTTCAAAAAAAGGGTTCGAGGCGGCGGTGAACTGGAAGGTTCACCGCCGCTTATGCGTTTTCAGGGGCGATGAGTCCGTTCCGCGTTAGGCAAATAGAATTGGATGCACATGTTCGCGTAGACGTAGAACCTCGTTGGCGTTGTGGATTAGAAGCGTGTGGCACCACATGTCATCGCTCCCATCTTGGCAGTCCTTGGCCAGCTCTGAGCCGATGGATTCATATGACTTGCCCAGCGCTTTTTTGAGCTCTTCTGGTTCACTCAGGGTTCCGAGCACAAAAACTCTGTCAGCCAGTTCACTGGGGATTCGAGCCCTCACTTGTTCGAGCCTGTCTTCTAGTCCGTCGCAGTCGATTAATAGAACCATGAAGCGATTGGTGTTGCTTCTCATCGCTTCGGCATGGTCTTCTTCGAAGCAATCGATTACCCTATGCCATCCGCCGGCTGAGGGAAGCACCTGCATGCGCCGAGATAGAAGTGATGGAAATAGCCAAAAGCCGTTTGCTACCTGGCTATTGGCGTCGTCCTCAGGAAGAACCAAGACGTGCGGTTGGAATCGATTTACGCTCATGATAATAGGTCGCCACGAACCAATGACGCGACGAGATCACTTTTCAATTGAAGATCCTCGAGTGAACGCACGATTGTCGGCTCAAGGTGGCTGTTTCGATAGAGGACGAGCGTGTTTTCGTCCGAAAATCGGCGAATCGCTTCGGGGTTGTGCGAGGTGGCAATGAATTGCCCCCCGGATTGAAAGGCTTTGCGTAGAGCAAGCACAAAATACCCGACCTCTTCTAGCGAAAGGTAATTATCCGGCTCATCCCAGAAGCAGAAGAGAGGGCCATAGGTCGAATTTGCTGACAGAACGAGTGCACAAACAACGAAGCACTTCTCTCCGTCCGACAAGTCCTCAAAAGGCAGAGTGATGCTTCCCTGTTCGTTCGCGAATTGGAAAACCATGCTTCGTGACTCGGCGCCGGTCAAGGGGTTCCGGATGTCTTGCAGATCGGGCATCACTTGTTTGAGGTAACCGTCGATCTTGGAGTATGCCGAAGGTGCGAAGGCCAAGAGCCCGGTAAACCATGCCCCGATGTCAGTAACCTGACGGTTCGGCCGCAGTGTCTCCTCCTCGGACTCTCCTCGAATCAGGCTTGGAATTGGCCGAAGGATGAGGATCTGGGCAAGCCATTGCTTGAAAACAAACAACGGGTCGTCTTGCGATTGCTGTTGAATGATCGGCAGAGCAACCAAGTGCCAGTCGATGATAAAGTTGGCCTCCCTGTCTTGCCCCCACCGTGCTAAATGAACTTGTGCAATCTCCCTTGTATAGACGGGTTTACCGTTAACGGCCAGTTTCTCTTCCTGAATTCTCAGTTCCTTGAATCCAGCGGGAAGCTCAAACGCGACTGAATACGCATAGACCTTGGAATCGAGATCGACTTCAATCTCGAAGCGGATCGGGACGTCGCTGATGCCACGCGTAAAGTCTTTGGGCTTTACGAGCTCGCCAACGCGGTTCGTTCCACGCGCGATTTTCTGAAGAATCTCAAGGGCAAGGCCGACGGTGGTTTTACCGGCTCCATTTTTTCCGATTAGGAGGGCGGATGACTTCCCGGAGATGGGCAAGTCGAAGTTTTGCAGGCACCGAAAATTGTTTACATACAGGCGGCGGATCACAGAAACATGATACACGTCGGAAGCATTGCGTCCAGCTTGATTGTGGGGTTTGGGGCCTTCCTCAACAATGGCCCGAGTGGAGGTTGCGACTCGGCCTATAATGAAGAATGGCTGTTTGCGTCCTGAGCCCTCCTGAGGGTACAGGGATGCGGATGGACAACTTCTTCCCGGTGCTCTCCTTTGAACGATGCCATCATTATCCGCGGCGCGCGGACTCATAACCTGAAGAACATTTCCTG
>PMWR01000022.1:0-146 GCA_003166055.1 Acidobacteriaceae bacterium | reverse complement strand
GACTACCTGCGCCTGCTGTATGCTCGCTGCGGGACGGTGCACTGCGTTTTTTGCGACGGGCTGGTGAAGCGCGACTCGATGGACGAGGTTGCTGAGGCGGTGCTGGCGCTGGGCGATGGAACACGGCTGCAGGCGCTGTTTCCGGT
>PMWR01000256.1 GCA_003166055.1 Acidobacteriaceae bacterium | reverse complement strand
GCGATGGGCTGCGGAAAACTGGTTCCATCCGGAGCCGCGTGGCCGTGCAGGCACTCCTCGTGGAACATCACCGGAATGCCCAGACGGCTGTTCTCGAGGAAAAATTTCTGGATTTCATTGGTGAGCACGGCCATCTCCCGAGCCTTCTTGCCGCCGCCGGCATCGCTGGGCCGGCCCACCTGGCCCAGTCCGCGCCCGTCGCGAAACGATTTCTTTGCCTTCTGGAGATCGAAGTTGCCCTCGGCATCCAGCATTGTCTGGGCCTTCGATTGCCAGACGCACATCATCTGGGCAGCTTTTTCTTCGAGCGTCATCCGCGCAAGCAAATCCTTCACGCGCTTGGCGGAGGGCAGCTTGGCATCCTTATATGTGGGGGCAGCTTCGCGGGTCTTCNNCTGAATCGGCGACGGAGGTCGTCCGGCAGGGTGCGGAGCCAGGGATTCGCCGGCTCCTGCGGGAGCCCGGGCGAGACTCGGAAAAGGTCGAATCTTCGATCTAAAAATCCCACTTGACACGACTCCCACACCGGAAGAGCGCGCCGGTTACCGTCGAGCGAGGGGATGGGACCGCCCGCGTCCTCGGTAATGCCTGCTCTGCCGCCTCAACCAATCTAGTAGCCCAAGGCGGAAAGAGCAATAGAAAAGCGATTTTCTTCAAGATCCGGCGGCCCGGTTGAGGAGCCGTGAGAACAGGCCGCCAGGATGTATGCAAGAGCGCATAAACCCTTTGCTTCAAGCGATCAAACCCATCCTGTGAATCTCCTCCAACAGGCTGGCCTTATTGACAGGCTTGACGAGGTAAGCATCGCAGAGCGCGTGGAACGACCCAACAACCTCCTTCGGATCGTCGACAGACGTCACCATAAGAATTTTTACGCCGTTGGTGGAGAGAACGCCATCCTTTGTCTCCAGTTTGCGAATCCGATTCACTGCTTCCACGCCACTCATTTTCGGCATCCTGATATCCATGCAGATCAGATCGTAGGGCGCGGCGCCGGCGAGGGCCATGCGAAATGCTTCCGCGGCTTCTTCCCCATCAACGGCAATGTGGCATTCGCCATAGCGGGCGAGGAAATTCTGCATGAGAATCCGGCTGGTAAACTCATCTTCAACGACAAGCGTTTTCATGGGCATTATTCTTTCCTGCTTCATCGCACTGTATCGACTGACTCATTCCGTTTGATCGCATTTTCGTTTGATCGTTTCCTTGAGCAGACCGGCAAATTCAACTGCGCACCCCGGCTGACATACGCTCCACCTCGGACGGGGAAGGCCACTCCTCACATATCGGCCAGTTGCGGCAGGTCATAACATCACTGGCTGGTTGCCGCCTCTCGACAATGGAGCGCTGCTGCTCGGCATGCTGGTGCCGTTATTCGGAATCCGGCACGGAGGGCGCGCAATGCGGCGCGGCTCTCTCCTCTTGCTGGCAGCCGTCTCCCTGGGCATCGCCGCGGCTATCGGCGGCTGCGGGGGGGGACTCTTTGACCAGCCTCCGCAAGACTATCCCATCACTGTCACCGCGAGCAGCGGTCCGCTTCAGCACTCCCCATGGTGAACCTGACACTGAAGTGACGGTTTCAGAACTCTCTGTGAATCTTCAGCGTGACCCGTTCGATAGAGCCGCTCGTTGAGACGCGAGGCGCGTAACGGCGTCGCTTTGCTTCGTCATTTCGTGGACCGCGTAGCCCTTTTCCGCCAGCGCTCCGGTGGGGCATGCCTGGACGCATTTGCCACACCCGGTGCAGTTCCGCGCCTGCCCCCAGTTATCCTTCAGGTCACTGACAATGCGGGAGTCGATTCCGCGCGATGCGACCTCCCACACATTCGCTCCTTCCAACTCGGCGCACACTCTGACACAGCGTGTGCACAGGATGCAGCGATTGTGATCCAGGACAAAGCGAGGATGCGTCATATCCACGGACAACCGAGGGTTGTTGTAGGAGTAGCGCACATGCGTGACGCCCAGGGATTGGGCCAGCGATTGTAGTTCACAATGGCTGTTTGAAACACATACCGAACAGATGTGATTGCGTTCCACCAACAGCAGCTCGACGGCCATCTTTCGGTAGAGCGCGATCTTGGCCGAGTTTGTCTTGATTGACATTCCGTCCTGAATCGGAGTGGTGCAAGCGGGCAGAAGCCGATCGGTGCCGGCGAGTTCCACAATGCACACACGGCATGCCCCGACCGCGCTCAGCCCCTTCAGATAACAAAGCGTCGGGATGTGTTTTCCGTTGGCAAGGGCCGCTGCCAGAATGGTTTGTCCCTCATGAGCCGGAACCAACTCGCCATCAATCCGGACGGAGATCGTCTTATTCGGCAAAGCGGCACTCCTTTCTTTCTTACTCGTCGCACTTGGAGTTGACGGGTATCTTCAAGTCGCAGCGAAGGCAGCGGCAGCATTCCTCAAGCACCTCTTGCGAATCGAGGCCGGCAACCACTTCCTGCTGCGAGTGGATTCGGGAGGACGGGGGCATTGCGCGCGCTGTGTGGCGACGGCTGGGGCTCGGCTCTCCCGGCGCCTGGCGGCTGTATTCGAAGTGCGGAAACAGCTTGTCCCAGCGCGGTTCGCCCGTAGCGTTCACGCCCATCAGGCGCTCGTCGATCTTGCGCGCCGCCTGCTTGCCCCCGCCCATGGCATTCGACACGTTGGATGCACCGGTAATCACGTCTCCGCCCGCATAGAAACCTGCGCGGCTGGTCTCAAGAGAAATGCGGTCCACCTTGATGGTCCCTTCCTCTTTCAACTCCAACCCCGACGCGCGGCAGAAATCCTGATCGAAGGTTTCGCCCACCGCAAGAATCACGCTGTCGCACTCGAAGCGCAATACCTCGTCGGTGGGGATAGGCCGTCTTCTGCCCGATTTATCGTATTCGCCGAGCCGCGTCTTCACCACCTCAATGGCCTTCACGTTCCCGTCGGCTCCGCCAAGAATGCGATGCGGCGCAGCCAGGAATACGAAGCGCACGCCCTCCTCTTCGGCTGCCTGGATTTCCTCATCGATAGCCGGCATGTCATTGCGTTCGCGCCGATAAAGAATGGTTGCGCGCGAACCCATGCGCAACGCGGTGCGCGCCGAATCGATTGCCGCATTGCCGCCGCCGATCACCGCAACCCGCGAACCAAGCGGCGCCTTCTCGCCTTTAGCCACCGATTCGAGAAACGGCAGCGCGGGAGACACGCCTTTCAACTCCGTGCCAGGGAGATAAAGCCACGATTCTTTCCACGTTCCAATCGAGAGAAAAACAGCATCGAAGCGGCTCGCCAGTTCGTTCAGGGGAAGGTCGAATCCAACCCTGGTATTGAACTCCATCCTGACGCCGATTCTCTCAATGAGATCGAGTTCGCGACGGAGGACGGACTTGGGCAACCGGTACTCTGGAATGGCGAAGCGGAGCATGCCTCCGGCCTCGCTGCGCTCCTCGAAGATGGTGATATCGTGACCCAGCAGCGCGAGATAGAAGGCGGCGGTAAGTCCCGTTGGGCCGGAGCCGGCCACCGCGATCTTACGCCCCGTGGATTCAAGCTTACGCGCCAGAATGCGCTCCACCATTGGCTCAAATCGATCGGACTGGTAGATTGCGTCGGCGATAAACCGGTGCACCTCGCGCATGTTCACGACCTCATCGAAGGACTGGCGCCGGCAGCGATTGTCGCAGGGATGCTGGCAAACCCTCCCCGTCGATGCGGGCAGCGGATTGTCCATCACCACCGACTCGAATGCATCTTCGAGCCGCCCCTCCTGGTAAAGCTCAAGGAAGCGCGGAATGTTCATCCGCAGAGGGCAACTGTTTTCGCACGGAGACAACGCCAGCTCCTGGCACACGCCGGCGCGGCAACGTCTGGCCAGGATGTGATCCTCATACTCCTCGCGGAAATGGCGGATGGTGGTGAGCACAGGATTGGGCGCGGATTGGCCCAGCCCGCAGAGCGAACACTCGCGAACCATCCGCCCCAATTCATCCAGCGAGAGCAGGTCCTCCATATTGCCGTTGCCCGAAGCAATCGAGTTGAGAATGCGCAGAGCCTTGTTTAACCCCACCCTGCACGGCACGCACTTGCCGCATGACTCAGAGTGCGTGAACTCGACAAAGTAACGCGCCACATCCACCATGCAATTGTCTTCGTCCAGAACGACCATTCCGCCCGAACCCATGATGGAACCAAGCTGTGCCAGGCTCTCGTAATCGACCGGAGTGTCCAGCATCTCCACCGGGATGCAGCCGCCGGAAGGGCCGCCGGTCTGCACAGCTTTCACGCGCCTGCCGGCCAGCGCACCTTCTCCCGTGTCGTAAATGAATGTCCTGAGCGGCGTTCCCAACGGCATCTCCACAAGGCCGGTGTTCTGAATCTTTCCGACCAGCGAAATGACCTTGGTTCCCGGACTCTTCACGCTGCCCGTCTCAGCAAACCACGCCGGCCCTCGCGCGACGATGGGCGCGATATTGCACCACGTTTCGACGTTGTTGATGTTGGTCGGTTTGCCCCACAAGCCTTTCTGCGCGGGAAACGGCGGCCGTGGGCGCGGCCGTCCGGCGAATCCCTCGAGCGATGCAATCAACGCGGTCTCTTCACCGCAGACAAACGCACCCGCGCCTTGCACCAGTTCGATGTTGAAGTTGAATCCGCGGCCGAGGATGTTGTTGCCCAGAAGGCCGTATTCACGCGCCTGGTCGATGGCCACGCTCAGACGGCGAACCGCCAGCGGATACTCCGCCCGCACATAGATGATGCCCTCCGTCGCACCCATCGCGTAGCCGCCGATAATCATCCCCTCCAGCAGCGAATGGGGATCGCCTTCAATCTCATTGCGATTCATATAGGCGCCGGGATCACCCTCGTCCGCGTTGCAGATCAGGTACTTCGCGTCCGCCTTGGCTTTCGCCAGGTAGTCCCACTTGTTGCCAGTGAGGAAGCCGGCTCCGCCTCGTCCGCGCAGACGCGATGCCTTGATCTGTTCGATCACCGTCTCAGGGCGTCCATCGATCAACACCTTGTAAAGCGCCTGGTAACCGCCGACTGCGATATATTCCTCCACATCCTCGGGATTGATCAGTCCGCAATCGCGCAGCACAATTTTCTTCTGTCCCTTGAAAAATGGGATCGCATGCCAAGGCGCAACTTCGGGGTAACCCTGGCCGTACTTCACGTGCGAAGTAACGTGATCCCATTCCTCGATCTTGCAGAAGATGAGATCGGTCGGCATCGCCTTCGTCGACAGGCTTTCCAGAATGCGCCCAGCGTCGTTGGCATGAACGCGCCGCATCATGAGCAGGGGCGATCCCGGCATGCGCACGCTCACCAGCGGTTCCTGGAAGCACGCGCCAAAGCAGCCCACGCCGGTTAGCAGAACCTCCAGCCCGCTACGTTCAATGGCCTCATTCAACGCATGGAATACCTCTTCCGCGCCGTTGCCGCGGCCACACGTTCCCATGCCGACCGCGATGCGCGGAGTGTTTGGCAGCAGCTTCGCGAGCCCGGATTCACGCACCGCGTTGAACGCGCCAATATCCAGAATTCGCGGCATCATTTCCTCCCCTGCGAAAGTGCCTTCACTTCCCGTTGCAGCGAGCGCTCGTTGACGTGGCTCAGGATGTGATGATTCACTTCAACCACCGGCGCCAATGCGCACTGGCCGAAGCAGGCAACCGTGCGGATCGTGAATCTGCGGTCGGGCGTGGTCATAGCCAACTTATCCGTATCGCTGGTCTCGCTCAGATCGCGTTCGCTCAGCCCCAGATCCAGGCAAAGCTTCGCCAGCAAGCCACGGGAGCCCCTCGTGTGGCACGCCGTTCCCCGGCAGACGCAGATCACGTTATCTCCTTGCGGCTGGAGATTGAACAGCGTAAAGAACGTTGCCGCGCTATAGACCCTGGCCGGAGGAATGCCGGTCCCGTTGGCGATGTAGCGCAGAGATTCCATCGACAGGAACTTGTGCGCATTGGCCGACTGAACCGATTCGAGGATTCCCAGCAACGCTCCCGGACGACCCGCGTGACTGGCAATTGTCTGGTCGATCAGCATTTTTTCGCGAGCATCCAGAACCTCAGCAGCGACACTATGCATCGTTCCTCCTCATCTGCCTGCGCACCTCCGGCAGGGCGATGCAATCGTCACACTGCGCAGTACTATCGGTATGCTTTGAGGGCCGGGCTCGCAACTGCCGGTTGCACGCTCCGGAGTGGCCGGTTTGAGAGGTATCGCAAATAGAACCTTCCTCTGTTTCTGGACTCGCCCCCGGGAGAAAAGAAGACAGGAAGTTAACGCTCATTGCCGCGCTTCCCAATGTTGGCGCATTGGCCTGCGCGTTCACAATTCAGCGCCATCCGCTCAGAATGATCCCCGAAGAATGTCCGCCCGGAACATTGACACCGCGGGCAGGCATTTGAATGTGCCTCGGATCACTTGGAACTGTGATGTTGGGTGTTTTTGAAATCACCAAAGGAATGGAACTGCGTTCCCGTCCCAGCCATCCGATTCAATCAGATCCGCCCTGAAAAAGCGGACATTTCGCCGGGCTTTGCGAGGATTGACGCGGCACTCAAGAAGAGGAGTTCGTCGTTATGCCGCCCGATGCAAATCGACAACGGCTTTCAAGTCCCGGTGGTTGTTGGCGCAGCCGGACACTCTTGCCGAATCTCCATTCGCCGACCCCCACAGAACAAACTCCATGGGCCGGTCCATCTCGGCCGGAACATGACCTGCGTAAGGAGCCACACGAACGTTCAAATAGACTTCTGGTCCGTCAGTCGTATACGAACCGGTGTACGTGTGGGCGGGATCGCCACCCAGAATCTCTCCGTCCCGCAGCACTGCGATGCCGTCGCCCTGCACTGGTCCTGCGGTGAAATGCGCATACCAGAGACCATCGAATTTCATATCGCCAACCTCCTTGTTGGGAGAGAGTGATTCTGACGAATTAGCCTACTCCGTATTTTGGAAAACTTGGCAGTGACTGCGGTCACATCACTTTTCACAGTCGAGGAATATACCACCGCCATGAATGCCGTGGCCCTGATCGTGGCTGCGCCGTGCTCGCTTCTGCTGGGAGCCGTATTACAGATTCTGGTCGCGCGCCTCTGCTCCGCCAGGACCAAGGGAATCCTGGCCTTGCTCGCTTGCCTTCCGGCGGTCGTCTCCGTGGCCGGCGCCATGCGCCTCATCCGCGATGGGCGCGCACTCGACCTCAACCTTCTGCAATGGGACGGGCCGCTGAGCCTTGTGCTTCACGTGGATGCGCTCAGTCTTCTCTTTGCGTTTATGGGCGCGTTCCTGGGCGCGCTGGTGCTGCTCTATTCCATCGGTTACATGGCGCACGACAAATCAGCCACGCGCTTCTACAGCATCATGCTGATCTTCATTGGCGGATTCATCGGCCTGGTCTACAGCGCCAACCTATTCTTCCTTTATCTGTGCTGGGAAGCGATCGGCCTCTGTTCCTTCAGCCTGGTGGGCTTCTGGTACACAAACAGCGAGGCTGTGTCCGGCGCGCGCAAAGTTTTGCTGATGACCCACATTGCCGGCTACGGCCTGCTCGCGGCGATTCTGATTCTCTATCACCGCACGGGGAGCGCACTGTGGACCGATCCGGCCGTGGCGCGCAGTTTCACGGGCGGCGTCTTCCTGTTGATGCTCGCCGCGCTGGTGGCCAAGTCTGTGCAGGTTCCTTTGCACACCTGGATTCCTGAAGCCATGGCGGCGCCGACCCCCGTCAGCGCACTGCTTCACGCGGCCTGTTACGTGACCGCCGGCGTCTACCTTGCCGCGCGCATGCATAGCTTCGGTGTATGGCATGCACACTGGAGCGCCGCGCTGGTTTGGATTGGCACCATCACCATGGTGGTGGGCGTCATGTATGCCATGGTGCAAACCGATCTGAAGCGGATGCTGGCCTTCTCTACCGTGAGTCAGATCGGGTACATGATGATGGGCATTGGCATTGGAACACCGCTGGCCATCACCGCGGGCCTGCTGCATTGCCTCAATCACGGCTTCTTCAAGGGTGGCCTGTTCCTGAATGCCGGCGCGGTGCAGCACGCTGCCGGAACGCGTGACATGAACCAGCTTGGCGGCCTGGTGCAGCGCATGCCACGCACCACGCTTTCGTGGCTGATCGGCGTCGGCGGCATGATGGGTATCCCGCTGATGAGCGGCTTCGTGAGCAAGTGGATGCTCTACGCCGCGGCGTTGCAGTCGGGATGGGTTGTCCCCGCCATGGTTGCCTGGGCCGTGAGTCTGGGCACGGTTTTTCTGTGCGCAAAGGCCACCAGCGCCGTGTTTCTTGGCCCATTGACAGACGCAACCAGGGAAGCCGAGGAAGCTCCGGCGACAATGCAATGGGGAATGGCCATGATGGCCTTGGGCGGCATCGTTCTCGGCGTCGCACCTCAACTGGCCGTCAACTACTTCCTCAATCCCATCCTGGGCGCACTGTCACTGGGCACGGGTGTGCAGGTCACGTGGTTCGGACTCTTCGCGGATGCCGGAAGCTTTTCAACCACCGGCGGACTGGTGCTTGCCCTGGTCTCGCTGGTTGTGGGAGGCGTGATTTACGCCATCGCCTACGCCGCGCGACCCGCATCCTCAGTGGTTGCTGTCGCTGGCGGACCTGCCATCGCCGCTGCCGGCGGCGGAATCTTTACCGGCGGAGAGCCTTTATCCGACCAGGGACGGCTCACTGCAGGGGACTTCTCCGAAATCTTTCGCCAGAACTGGCGAACGTTCTTTCGCTGGTCCAATGTCGATCTCGTCTACCTGAAAATCTGGGATGCGCTGCTCGCAGCCTCGCGCGTGCTGGGCGTCGCGGCGTCCTGGATGGAGCGCCGCGCCACGCTGTTGATACTGGCGTTGACGCCCGCTCTGTTGGCCGGCATCCGCTGGTTCACGCACGGAGTCGACATCCATCAAAACCGCTTGCCTCTTGCGCCGCCGCCCCAATCGCTCACGCTTTTGGTTGCCGCATGTGCCGTGGCCGCAGGCGCGTTAGTGGTTGTCGCCTTCAGCTTCGTCAAAACCCGCGTACTTGCTCCGTACGTGCTGCTCGCCGGTGCGGCGACGGTCGCGGGCTTAGCGGTTGCCCAGCCATGGCTTCGCCTTGGCCTTCTCGAACTCGGTGCGGCCCTCACTGTCGCGCTGGTGTGGCAAACCGCACGCGCGCCGGCCAGGCTCACATACCTCACCGTCTTTCTGCTCTCCGCGGCATCGCTGATTGCGGGTGAAGTGCTCCTTGATCGCGGACAACAGGACTGGGCCTGGGCACTGCTCATCACCAGCGCCTCAGTCAAGCTGGCCGCGGTGCCGCTCTGCTTCTGGCTGCTTAGCCTGGCCGATGAAGTTCCTGCCGTCGTACTGGGCTTGATCATTGCAGTCGTCGACATGGCGGCCTTCGGCGAGTTTTGCCTTTCTGCGCAGATAGTGCATGGACTGATCGCTCCCCAGCATTTTCTTCTGGTCCTCGGCGCGGCCACTTCGTTCCTCGCTGCGCTCCTCATGTTGTCGCAGCGCAGCCTCAAGCGGTTGCTGGTTCTCTCCACTGTTGAGGACGTCGGCTTTCTGCTGCTCGGCCTCGCCGCCGTGAGCGCTCTCGGCACATCCGGCGCGCTGATCGCCGCGTCGTCCCACGCATTGGCCAAGGCGTTGTTGTTCGCATGTCTCAGCGCTCCTGAAGCCGCTGGCGCACTCGACGGCGAGCAAGCGGGCCTGGCTACGCGTTATCCGGTCAGCGCATTCGGCTTCCTCTTCGGCATGCTGGCCATGCTCGGTGTGCCGCCGACCCTTGGCTACATCGGGCGCTGGAGACTCTACGAAACCGCATTGCAAATCTGCCCTCTGCTCCTCGCCGTGTTCATTCTCTCTTCCGTGTTTGCGCTGATCGCATACGTCCTGGCCCTCACGCGCGTCTGGTGGGGACCAGGCGAAGATCCTGCTGGGAGCTCTTCGAGTCGAGAACCGCTCGCGCTTGAGGCCACACTCATCGCTCTGGTTGCCATGCTGCTCATCGCCGGACTATGGCCGCATGGCCTGCAGATTTTTTCCGGAGGTGGACCATGAATCTCTGGAAACGCCTCATGTGTTCCTGCCGCCGTCGCAGCCCCTGGCTCTTCCACATGAACTCGGGCAGTTGCAACGGCTGCGACATTGAGATTGTGGCCGCGCTCTCGCCGCGCTACGACGCCGAGCAGTTGGGCGTGCGTCTTGAAGGCAGTCCCGCGTCACGCCGACATCCTCTGTATCACCGGACCCGTGACCCGCAACTCGGTGCAGGCCATCAAGACCGTCTACGCACAGGTGGGCTCACCGAAAGCGGTCGTGGCAATCGGCTCCTGTCCCGCCACAACCAATGTATTCATCGACAGCCGGGTGCTCGATGGGCCGCTCAACCGCCATATTCCTGTCGATGTGTTTGTGCCCGGCTGTCCTCCGCGTCCCGATGCCATTCTGTTGGGCATCGCCAAGGCTGCGGAGATACTGGCCGGGCCAATCGGCGACGAGCCTCCGACCCCAACGACTGCCGCGTCTGAATCCGTGGAGGCCCAGCCATGAACCTCACCACGGCACTGGCCCGCATGCTCATCTTCCCCGGACTGCTCTTCGCTGTGCCTGCCGCCTGGTTTTTCCTGTGGGTTGAGCGCAAGGCCGTTGCCCTGATGCAACAGCGCATCGGCCCTCCCTTCATGCAGCCTTTCTTCGACTTCGTCAAGCTGCTTGGTAAATCCACTCCCGCACGCAGCGGAGTCGGAGGCCTGCTCATGAAGGCCTGGCCTCTGATCGCGGTGTCGGCGGCAGCGGGCGCGGTTGGATTACTGCCCGTGCTCCCCTCCTCAGGCGGATTTGAAGGAGATCTCATCCTGCTGCTGGCGCTGATGGAAGTCCCTTCGATCTGCGTCATTGCGGCGGGCTTCTCGTCCCGCTCCATCTTCGCCGAGATCGGCTCTGCGCGCGAAGCCGTATTGACTGTCTCTTACAATGTCGTCTTTCTTCTGGCCATCGTTTCCATCGCCGCCGCGCAGCACACATTTCGTCTTGAATCGCTCGCGCAGCTTCCAGCCACGCCGCTGCGCTGGCTTGGAGTGATCGCAATCCTCGTCTGCCTCCCCGCCAAGCTGCATATCAACCCCTTCTCTCTTCCCAATGCCGAGCAGGAAATCTACTCCGGCCCAATGATCGAATACGCCGGGCCCGAGCTGGCAATGTGGGAGTTATCGCACGGGCTCGAGTGGGTCGCGGCTACCGGCCTCGTTGCCGCGCTGACCGTTCCCCATTATCCGGCCTGGTGGCTCAATGCCATCGTGTTTGTTGCATGCTCCTGCGCCATCGTCCTGCTTCTGTCCGTGGTCGCCGCCGCCACTGCGCGTTTGGCCGTGGACACCACCGCACGCTTCTATTGGCAGTGCACTCTGCTCTTCGCGGTGCTGGCCATTTCGTCCACTCTCCTCATGAGGCTCCGCACATGAATATTCTTGCCATGCTATGGAGCAATTTGAGACGCGGCGTCGTGACGTTTCGCTACCCCGCGCGCCCCGCCGTCAGCGAGGGATACCGCGGACTGGTGTGTTTCGATCCCGAGCTTTGTACCGGATGCGCCATCTGCAGATTCCGCTGCACCGCGCGCGCCATCACGTTTTCAAGCGCGAAAAATGAATTCACATGGAGCTACGACCCCGGCCAATGCACCTTCTGCGGACGATGCGTCGAAGGCTGCAAAGCGCATGCGCTCAGCCAGGCCCGTGCCTGTCCGCCCATATATCTGCACATCGGCGATTTGAAGCGCGT
>PMWR01000057.1 GCA_003166055.1 Acidobacteriaceae bacterium | reverse complement strand
AGCGAGGCCATCTTCATCGCCGTGGGCACACCTCAAGGGGATACTGGAGCCGCCGACCTCTCCTATGTTGAGGCAGTCGTTTCTGGGATTGCCCGCGTCATCAATGGCTACAAGGTCATCATTGAGAAGAGCACTGTTCCTGTCTATACCAACGAGTGGGTTCGACGCGTGCTTCACCGGCACGGCGTGGACCCGCACAGCTTCGATGTAGTCTCGAATCCCGAGTTCCTGCGCGAAGGNNGCCATGAAGATCTCGTTCATTAATGCGGTGGCCAACTTGGCCGAAGCCGTGGACGCAGACATTGAGGACATTGCCGTCGGCATGGGCATGGATACTCGCATCGGCCCCAAGTTCCTGCGCGCCGGCTTGGGCTATGGCGGTTCCTGCTTTCCCAAGGACGTGGCCGCCTTCCACTGGGTGGCACAAAAAAAGGGGGTCGACTTCCAACTGCTGCAGGAAGTCCGCAAGATCAATGAAGCGCAGAAGGATGCCTTCTTCAACAAAGTGCGAGGAGCGCTGTGGACCTTGCGAGGCAAGAGGCTTGCCGCCCTGGGGCTGGCCTTCAAGGGCGACACCGACGATATCCGCGAGTCTCCAGCCATCGATATGATTGGGAAACTGCTTGAAGCAGGTGCTTCGGTAACGGCCTACGATCCCGCGGCAATGGAGCGCGCCAAGACCGTGCTGCCGCCTTCAGAGAAACTCCGCTATGCGGCCGGTATCTACGAAGCGGCCGAAGGCGCCGACGCGGTGCTGATCCTGACCGACTGGAAGGAATTTACCCGAATCGATTTGGCGCGCCTTCACCAGGCAGTTCGATTCCCCATTGTGATTGACGGCCGCAATCTTTACAAGCCGCAGCAGATGCTCGACCACGGCTTCACCTATATAAGCGTGGGCCGCCCTGCAACCCACCAGCCGCAAGAAAGCAAACTGCACGCGCTGGTGCTGTAGCAATCTGCATTCGAAGCTTTCCCCGAGCAGCGACGTGCGATAGTTCACGACCTATCCCTATAGTTTGGAGCACTACCTTTCACCATGCGCATACTCGTGACCGGCGCCGCCGGGTTTCTCGGTTCTCATCTGACGGATCGGTTGTTGGCCGAGGGCCACACCGTATTCGGCGTAGACAACCTTTCGACGGGCAACCTCGAAAACCTCGCTCACTTAGCAAGCGAATCCCGCATTGATTTTGAATTGTTGGACATCTGCCAGCCTTTCGATCCAGGCCCGGTGGACTACGTCTTCAATTTTGCATCGCCGGCCAGTCCGCCGGAGTACCTTCGCTTAGCCATCGAAACCCTGAGGGTAGGTTCGGTTGGCGTCGAGAATACCCTCGAAATCGCAGCCAAATATGGAGCTGGATTTCTGCATGCCTCCACCTCGGAATGCTACGGCGACCCCCTCCAGCATCCGCAGTCGGAGAACTACTGGGGTCACGTGAATCCAGTCGGTCCCCGCTCGGTCTACGACGAAGCCAAACGCTACGCCGAGGCGCTGGTGATGGCCTACCATCGCTCTCGCGGTGTCAATACTCATCTGGTACGCATCTTCAACACCTACGGCCCCCGCCTGCACCCCAGCGACGGCCGCGTGATTTCCAACTTCATGATGCAGGCCCTGCAAGGCGAGCCGCTGACCGTTTATGGAGACGGCAGCCAGACCCGCAGCTTCTGTTATGTTGACGACCTGATTGAGGGCATCCTGCGTCTCTCTCGTTCCAGCGAACATCTCCCAGTTAATATTGGGAACCCCATCGAGTTCACCATCCTGCAGTGTGCCCAAGCGGTGCTCGAAGTAACCGGCTCGAAGAGCGAACTTCGCTTTGAGGCCTTACCCCAGGACGATCCCGCGCGCCGCTGTCCCGACATCACCATGGCCCGCAACCTGCTCGACTGGGAACCACAGGTTCAGCTCAACGAAGGTCTACAAAAGTCGCTGGACTTCTTCAGAGGCAAGATTCGAAGTCAGGCGCGTCACCGCGCACAGGTTGCCCCAGAGCACATCCCTGAGTTGAGCAAACCATCCAGCCACCCCGGTGGTAAGCCCGAAATACTACGCAGTCTTGCTGACGGGTGCCCTTTTTGAAAACCACCATCCAATAAGCAGCGGTGGTCCGGTAATAATCAAGCGCGCGGCGATTGCCGCATCCATCGATGTCATATAGATGGTTGGAGCAGGCCTTGCATTCAATATACCCACTCGCCGCATCAAGAATGCGCCTCTGTGGATTATGAAGATTGGAATGCAGTGGCTGCATCGCTTAGCACAGTAACGAAAACGGCTGTGGAGCAAATATCTAGTGAGCAACCCAAAGTATGTTTGGTTGATTTGTCATCAGATTGGCCGATCCTGGTTTGGTTTAGAGGAGACCGCAAGCTGATTCAAGCGTTCGTCGTGCTGCAGGATCAATTGACGCCGGATGTTATCGGTCAGCACCGATCTTCGCTGGCCGCAGATGTCTCGTCGAATTTCTCTGCGCAATTTGCCATATACCGGATAAGAGGCTGGGATGAGCGAGTCATGTCGATGCGGTGACGGGGATTGGCAGAGGGTAAAAAGGAAAGGCTTCCTTCAGAAGACCATCCTGAGTTGGCTCGGCTATTACCCCTGGATATGCAAGCGATGCAGTTATCGAACATTGCGTTGGCGGAGAAATAACGGGACGTTTAAATAATCCTGTAGCATCCCAGCTCGCATTAGACGCGTTCCTTTGTTGCCGCGCCCTCAGCCTTCCGAAGCAAGCTCACGATCTCCTCAGGTGTATGGCCTTCCCGGACTGTGCCATCCATAACAGTCCGTCTTCGGTGTACCGCGTGAAGGCAGGCCAGTGCGAGAGCGCTTGTTGAATCGCAGCTTATAGGAACCTAAATTGAATAGACCACGTTACCCGCGATAGCGGCGTAACGTGGTCTATTGTCGTTTTGGCGCTAATGCTTTTGTTCCGGAGGGGGCTGACGCTCGCAACATCAAGAGTCCGGATAGGCCCGTTGCCTCGCACTCTGCCGACGACGGCTCAGCCTATCCTCAAGCCACGGCTACTTGCGGCACGACGGTTGGACTCCACTCGTGCAATATTCGCTCAGGAAATCATTAGCCT
>PMWR01000354.1 GCA_003166055.1 Acidobacteriaceae bacterium | reverse complement strand
GCGGCAAGTTGGAAGAACCGCGCGTCAGGCGTGTAGTTCTGGAAACCCTGTGCGTTGGTGATCGCGCTGTCGCCTAAACCAAGATCGGTGCCCCCTGGATTGGGCTGGCCCAATGACGGGGTATTGAACAGGTTGAAGGCGTCGGCACGGAACTGGACGTACTGGTCGCGCCAGGTTTTGAAGTTCTTGAAACCTGACATGTTGACCCGCTCATATCCCGGCCCATGAATCTGGTTTGCCTTGGAACCGGAATATGCAAGAGCACTTGTCAAATCCGTCAAAACCGTGCCAACCGGAATGTCGGCTCCCGGAAACGGATCGATGAATGCGCAGGGGTTATACCAGTTNNGCCACCGCCCTTGAACGGATCGCTAACCCGGATTGCGTTAGTTTGGTTAAATCCGTTGGCCGGTACAAAGTTGCCGCCGCCGGTAGTCACCGTAAACGGAATGCCGGTTTGCGCTGCCCATGTCGCACTCGCTGACCAGCCGCCCACCAGATAATCCAGTACCCCGCCTTGATGCATAAACTTCCGGCCAGTGCCGAAAGGCAATTCGTAAAGACCGGTCAGAGTGACGCGGTGACGGGTATCGTAATTGGCGTTGGTCATCTCTTCTCTGAGTGGAATGAGATTTGTGTTCCGATCCGGCGGCCCACCACCGATACCGGGGTTGGCAGCATCGTCTTCGGCATGAGACCAGGTATACGAGGCCAGGAAGCTCAAACCGTCGGCGTAACGCTTTTCCAGTTTTGTCTGCAACCCGTTATACATTGCGGCGCCTATCCACTGCTCGGCCGAAGCTGATAGAGATAAGCCCGGGAATGCGACTGTGCTATTTCCATTGGGCAATGCCGATGGTGCGCTCGGATTGGCAACGCCAAGTGGACTGAGGGGGTTAGTGCTCGCAAACGTGTGCCTGGCGTTATTTCCGACATAGGCCACGGTTGCAACCATGTTCTTGGTGATCTCACGCTCAATCGTCAAATTGAAGGCTTGAGAATATGGAGTCTTGATGTTGGAATCCGACATCGCGATGCCGCTTGAGCCGCCATAATCACCCAGGCCGCCATGAGCAAAATAGAGCGACCCGCCCGTCTCCAGGGTTGTCGGGTAGGTAAAGGGTGCAAAACCAACCGGCTCACTTGCACCAGGCTGCGGAACGCCGCCGACAATATTCAAATCCGGGGTGGCGTTGGACGGGCATTGGCTGTTGATGTTGAACGGGCCGCCCTGGGTGGATGGATAGCAGCCGCCATACTGCGCTAGGAACTGATTGTCCATCACCACTTGATAGGCGAACGGATAGTTGGTCTCCAGCTCGGCGCCGCCGGGAGCTTCAATGGCTCCATAGAATATGCCATAGCCGGCGCGAATCACCGTCTTCGGATCATACGCATAGGAAAGTCCGATGCGCGGCGCAAAGTTATAGTGCTGGACGCCCACCAATGAGTTGGGGTGGGAGTTGGTGTACTGGATAGAAACGTTGTCTCCGTTCATCGAACTTATAAAAGCCGACGAAAGAGTCGATGTGGCCGCAACCTGGGAAGGCAATACATAGTGGCCCACGCCGGTGGCGGACGCCCCGCCTATTCCCGCGCCAAATGCGGTTACGCTTTGAGAATCGATAACAAAATTGGCCAGATCGCCCGCCTTGCTGCTGTCCGGCTGAATGAAGTCGTAGCGCACGCCCAGGTTCACGGTCAGCTTCTGGTTGAATCTCCAGTCGTCCTGGATATACGCGGCGCGGTAGTTGCGATAGTAGCTCGTATCCCAGCCCGGGGAGAGACCGATATTCCCCATGTTGTCGGTAAACGCGTCGGCAATGCCCTCGTTGGTATTTGTCGTCGCAACGTTACCAGTCGTACTTTTTTCGGTGTATTGGCCGTTGAAGTTGTATCTGCCGCGCGGATACGTGGACTGCGCAAAGGAGGTGCGGATACTCTCAAGCTGAATACCGAACTTGAAAGAATGGCTCCCATGGATCTTCGTAACGTTGTCGAGAATCTGGTAAATGTTCTGCCGCTCGACCGACGGAGTGTCGGTGCTCGTACCGGCAGACGTGAGCCTTAACGAGCCCCTGAAAAGTATGTTCGGGAGACCGCCATTCGGCCCGGCAAATCCCGTAAAAGGCACGCCGCCCAGTCCAGGAACCAACTGGTCCGCCGGTACGCTGCCGTTTATCTGAGAGTACTCATATACGCCCCAGTTGTATCCAAAGCGGAATTCGTTGATGAGGTTCGGACTGAAAAGGTGGGTTTCGCTGGCCATGAAGTTCTGCGCCAGGTTGTAGACCGTACCGTCCGATCCAAAGCCGCCGCCATCGAGAATCGGCCCCAGCGCTGGTGCAAAGCCCTTTTGCTCATGCGTGTAGCTGTAGCGCGCATAGGCCTGATCCTTGGCGCTGACGTTCCAGTCCAAACGCTGATCCCACTGGAAGGTATCGTCCTTGACCGGGATATTGACGTTGTAATTGCTATGTAAGATCCCGGAGCCTGGCGTGGTGTAATTGGCAGATGTCCAACCACCCGCATTCGGCTTGGGAAAATCGTTCATGATTTCCTTCGCGACCTGATCCACCATGCCCCCGGCGCTTGGATCGCCAGGCGAAAGTACGTTGGTGGTGGCGGCACCGTTACCGCTGCCCGGGGTCGCAGGAGCCCAGGCGCAATACTGTGCGACCGTGGTGCAGAGTGTCGAGTTCGTAGCCGCCGGGTTCGTAAAGGCGCCGCCGGTTTGGCTCAAAGCTACCTGGCCGCCCGTATTCGGCGCAAAAACGCCGATCGGCGTGTTCTTGCCGGTCAACGCTGTGTTGAACATCTCCGACAAGTCTCCGTTGCGCATGCTCGCCGTGGGTACCGTCAAACCTGGGTCAGGGTTGGAAAAGTCGATGCGATTTGCTTCCGCATCTCCGAAATAGAAGATCTTGTTCTTCCAGATCGGCAGTCCAAGCGTGGCTCCGAACTGGTTCTCATGGTATGTGGGAACAACGCCGCCGGCGTCCCAGTCTGCCGCATCGAGCTTGTTATTGCGGACATACTCCCACAGATCCCCGTGGATTTGGTTGGTGCCTGACTTGATGCTGGCGCTCAGCACCGCACCGGCCGAGTGGCCGAACTCCGCGCTGTAGTTCGAGGTGTCGATCTTGAATTCAGCCAGCGCGTCCGGTGGAGGCCGCACGTTGTAGCTGGCGCCATTCTGGAAGTCGTCGACGTTCACGTTGTTGTCCACGCCGTCCAGAATGAAGTTGTTCTGCGTGGTGCGCT
>PMWR01000079.1 GCA_003166055.1 Acidobacteriaceae bacterium | reverse complement strand
CGGCCACGGTTCGCCCTTCGTCGGCCAGGTCTCCATGGCCAACGCGCCCAAGCTCTACCGCGCCATTCTCGATGGCCTCGAGTATCGTGGAACGTCGTTCATACAAGCGTTCACCACCTGCCAGCCCGAGCACGGCGTGCCCGACGACATGGCCCTCCACCAGGCACAGCGCGTGCGTGACAGCCGCGGCGCACCGGAGTTCGTCTTCAACCCCCGCCTCGGCGAAACCTATCAGGAAGCCCTCGACCTCAAGGGCAACCCCTCGATTGATTTGGATTGGTACGAGACCAAGTCCAAGACCACCGGCGAAACCCAGCGCTACACCGTAGCTCACTGGTGCACCACTGAAGCTCGCTTCCGCAACCACTTGAAGAAGCTGAAGCCCGAAGCCGCGGCCAAGCTCATTCATCTTGACAACATGCTGGTCCGCATCACGCAGCAGGACGTGGTCTATCGCCGCTATCTCACGCCCGGCCACCGCGCCTTCATCCCTGACTTCGGCGTCTACATCACCTACGAGGAGAACGGCAAAACCGAGTACCGCGCCCTCTCTCGTCAGTTGGTAATGTTCTGCGTCGAGCGGCGCAAAGCGTGGCGCATGTTGCAATCGAAGGCGGGAATAGTGAACAAGGAATACGCCGCCCAGAAGGCTATTCTTGCAGACGTAGACGCCGGCAAGATTCCGTTNNCCCTGGTCTCAGAATTGAGACCAGGGCATTTGGCTTGTCGAGCTTGGAATCCGCTCTCGGACGCGCTAGACTGCCCCTAGCCATGATTCCATCCCTCCACATCTCCGGATTCAAGCTCTTTCGCGAACTCGACCTCCCTCGACTGGGAGGCTTGAACCTTTTCGTTGGAAAGAACAATACCGGAAAGACCTGTCTGCTGGAAGCGGTGGAACTCTATGCCAGCAGTTCCCCTTGGGACATTCTCCGTGTTGCATCGCGGCGGGAACCGGATGCAGTTCAAAGAAAAAAGCTCGACAGGTTCGACCCGTTCGAGTTCGAAGAATCGCTTCGCCCCATCTTGAATCTGTTCCACCGCGAGCACGGTCACTTTTTCAAACCTTACATTCGGCTATCCGCTGAAAATCCAGAGTCAAGTCTTGCAATTCGCTGCGAACCATTCTTAGACGAATTGCTCGAAATGGAGGAAATGAATTCCGAATCAGAGAGAATGGAACCAAGCTCTCATCGGAGGCATTTGGGGCACCTTTTGGGAAGAGGCCTTGAAGTTGCTAGAGGTGGGAAAAAGGCCCGGCGTCACTTCTTCGAGCGATATTTCCGAATGTCTCCCCCTCCAGAAGAAATGATGAAAGATGAGGGCTGGCTGCACCCAGATGTTTCTACGGTTGCCTTTCTTCCTGCGCGAGGCTTCTCCATGAGCGACGCCAAACGCCTGTGGGATAGGGCTTCGCTGGCCGACAAAGACGAATTGCTTCTTGACTGGCTCAGATTCGTCGAACCAGACGTCCGTGATCTTCGATATATCAGCGATCCCGAGTCTGGAGTTGATCTTCCCTATCTCAAGATCGACGGCGAACGCGGAAGAACCCCGCTTGCCTCCATGGGCGACGGCTTGACTCATCTTTTTCATATCGGCCTCGCCATGGCCAACGCCTCGGGCGGAATTCTGCTCATTGATGAGTTTGAAAACGGCCTGCACTGGGAGGTGCAGGAGCAGTTATGGAAAGCGCTCTTTGAGGCTGCGACCAAGTTTGGCGTGCAGGTGTTCGCCACGACACACAGCAACGACTGCATCCAGGCCTTCGTTGAGGCGCGAAAGGACCGACTGATTTCCAGCGAGAGCTATGTATACAGGTTGGAACGAAAGGGCGAAAATATCCACGCGCACGAGTTTTCTCCTCAAGGCTTGGAAGCCGCCATCAGGCAGGGCATTGAGGTTCGATAAAGCATGCCGCCAAGTCCAAGATTAGGATCAGTGAAGGCAGACCTCAAGTCCATGGGAAGGAAGGTCCTGTTGGTCGAAGGGCCTGACGATTGGCACGCATTCAACAACTTGATTCATAAATCGACCGGAGCTTTTCCGGCCTATGAATTGGGACATTGCAACAACGACGATGGGGTCCTCGATATTCTTTCCGGCATGACAGAGGCAAGTACTCAGACGCAATCCGTGCTTGGCGCAGTTTTAGATACGGATCAAAGCAGGGAAGATGGCTCTGGAGGTGGCGGAATTCAGGCTCGGATTCGGACGCTCAAGGGACGATTGGAAAGGTATTACGCGGTCCCCGACACGTTTAGCGCCGAGGGGATAATTCTTCCCCCAACAAGCGAGTCGGATAGGGATCGGTTGCCAATTCTTGGAATCTGGCTGATGCCCGACAACGATCGAGACGGAATGTTTGAAGACCTACTCTGTACAGCTATGGCCCCTGAGTCAGGGAAATATATCGCAGCGGTGGTAGATCAAGCCACCGTCGATGGGATGACGGGATTCCGCAAAGTTGAACGGTCCAAGGCTATCGTCAAGACCCACATTGCATGGCAGGACCCAAATAAGAAGAACCTTGGTGAGGCAATCGGCAGCCATTTCGATAATTTAGATCCAGCCTGCCGTCCGTTTCTGAATTGGCTTCAACGCCTATTCAATTGACTCATGCCGCTATCTGGAGCGGGAGAAATGACGATGCCAAAACGCGAACTTGATTACACCGTAAGCAGCGGCAACGTTTTCGCCGATCTCGGCCTCCCAAACCCGGAAGAGCTACTCGCAAAAGCCGAACTGGCCAACAAGATCACCGTGCTGATTCGGAAACTAAGCTGCACCGATGGCTGGTTTTGTAATTCAATT
>PMWR01000258.1 GCA_003166055.1 Acidobacteriaceae bacterium | reverse complement strand
CGCATTCTCCCGCCATATTGGCCTTGTGGGCGAAATCGCGGGCCAGCACGCGGGCGCTATCGACTCCGCTCACCAGGACCTCAGCCTGGTGTCCTATCTCTTCGGCCCACGGCTCTCATGGCCAGTCCACAGGTTCACGCCTTTTGTCCAAGGTCTGATGGGCGGCGTGCATGGCTTTGATGCGACCTTCCCGAACCCAAATAATTCCACCAACGGATCAGACGCCTTTGCCCTGGCCGCCGGGGGTGGTTTGAATATAAGCCTCTCGCGCTACTTGGCCCTGCGCCCACTCCAGGCAGATTACTTCCTGACCACCCTCCCGAACAACGCCGCCAATCGCCAGAACAGCTTTCGGCTGGGAGCTGGCATCGTTTTCAAGCTTTCACCACCCAGATAACGGTAACAAACAGACTTGTATTGTGCCTCGTGAAAGTATGCCATGAACGGCGCCGGAAAGAGGTTGTAGTAAGAACCGAATGAAAGCAACCTTGCTGCATGCAAGATGGAGCAAAGCCCTCCGGGGGGCGGATTGCAGGATCAGCCCTCGAACATTCCCCTCCCCAAACCTCGATCCGGGCATAACAGGGCAGGATTTTGAGTGCGGAGGCATTTCTGGAAGTGGTTTTCGTTGGGATAAAGGGGTATTCGGTGACGACGGATTGTTGCGGAATCAGCACCAAATCAGTAGAGGGAAGTTAGCGGGCGCGCTTCTCGCACAGTTCATCACCGGTTTCGTCAGTAGTCGTACGGAGCGGCAGGTCAAGCAGCCAGATTGTACCGATGATTCAGGCCACCGAGCGTTGCCATCGCCACAAACTCACGACCTACATCGGCATTGTTCTCGATTTCACGATTAGCAGGTGTTTCTTTGGGCGACGCAAGATGCGTTCGGTCTTCGTGGTAGCAACGGACGCACTCATTCAAAGGGCGTTTCGGATGTCGCACATTGTGGGCGATCACATGATCGAGCAAATCGCGGCGGCAGTTGCCAACCCAAAGCTCTGCAACGCCGTTCTGCCACGGGCTACGGAAGCTGGTTTGCTTGGACTGGAAGCCAAGTCTCGTTACGGTACCGGCGCTGGACTAGAACGTTTCTAATTTAGGTATTTACATTATGTGCGATAATACCCCTGTCTGTAGAGAGGGGGCTGGATGCAATCGTATTCGCAGGATTTGCGTGAGCGGGTGCTGTGGGCGCTGGATCGTGGCGAGAGGCCGAGTGCGATTGCGCGGCGTCTGGAAGTGAGCCGCGTTTGGGTCTACCAGGTTCGTGACCGAGCACAGACGTCGGGCAAGCGGACCAGCTTTCAGATCGGCGGCCATCGTCGTTCACGAGTGGCTGAGATGGAGTCGGTGCTGCGCGCCTGGATCGAAGCGGAGCCTGATCTGGCCTTGTCGGAATTGTCCGCCCGCTTGGCCAAACAGGATGTCTTGATCAAGCCCGGTGCACTATGGCATCAGTTGAACAAATGGAANNCAAGAGCGCGAGGACGTGCAGCAAGCTCGGCGAGAATGGGTTGAAGCATTGCCGAGGATGGATATAGAAAAGCTCGTATTCATCGATGAAACGTGGACATCGACAAGCATGACGCGACGCTGTGGACGCGCTCCCAAGGGCAAACGCTGCATCGCCTCGGCCCCACACGGGCACTGGAAGACGACCACCTTTGTAGGCGCGCTGCGCCACCGCCGATTAACCGCGCCCATGGTCACTGACGGCCCCATGGACGGAGAGATGTTTCTCGCTTATGTGCGCGAATTCTTGTGTCCAACGTTGCAGCCTGGGGACATCGTTGTTCTTGACAACCTCAGCAGTCACAAGGTCTCGGGTGTCGAGGAAGCGGTCCGGGCAACGGGCGCCACTTTGCTTTATTTGCCACCCTACTCTCCCGACTTCAACCCCATCGAGAAGTTCTTTTCCAAACTGAAAGCACTGCTCCGCAGGGCAGCCAAACGATCCATCGATGCTCTATAGAAGGAAATCGGCGACCTACTCAATGCCGTTACACCAACCGAGTGTTCGAACTTCTTTGGCTCATGCGGATATGTAAACACTTAAATCGAAAATGTTCTAATCCTACAGTTGTAGTTCGGAGATTCCGGAGGGAGCAGGGGGTTTTAACCCCCTGAAAAAGGCAAATTGTCGCGGCCTTCAGGCCCGGGCATTTGCCGGCCTTCCTGCAATTGAACCAAATACAACTGTAGTACTAATACTACAGTTGTAGTTCGGAGATTCCGGAGGGAGCAGGGGGTTTTAACCCCCTGAAAGAGGGCAAACTAACGCGGCCTTTAGGCCCGGGAATTTGCGGGTTTTCCCGCAATTGAGCCAAATACAACTGTAGTACTAGCTCGTCGCTCGACGGACGCCAGCCCCGCCTCAGTAAAATGGCGCCTTGAATTACCCCGGATTGCAGATCATCGGGTGCCTCATCCAATGTCCAGAATGCCAGTGACCCGGCCAGAACCCAGTATCTTGGAGGCTTGTCCGCCAGCGGCGGTAGAGGACCGCACTGTCAGTCATGCGTTCTCTGACCATTGGGTTGGTGAAGCGGAGAGGATCAGTCGGGCGTGTGGGTTGAATATTCGACAAACACACTTTCCATTTAAAGGGCGCAGCGGAAATCGACTGGGGGTTCAAGCGCGCTTTCTGTCTTCGCGATCTGCCGAAGAAGAATGCGCCTGACCTTGCTCGCACCTTCTTCGTCCAGACCGAGGTGCGAGCACTCTTCCAACACGTCCAGAGCGTACCGAAGGTCCGTCAGAAGGGCAGGATGGGGTCGGACGTTCATCTGGCCTAGATTCTAACTCACCCCGGCGGACTGCCCAAAGGAATTTGAGGCCGTCCGCCGCTGCCCCGACTCACTTCCGGTCGGCCTCATGGTCAATTGCCGTATATGCTTCCGGTACGGACGCAACTTAGAAAAACTGAAGACGTTGAACATGGTGCTCGAAACGGCGAAAGAGGCTGAGATTTTGGCGTCAGAAGGCGTACAGATGAAACGCATCAAAACACTGACCGCAGAGATTCGGCGAGAAGCGCAAAAGGAACACGAAAGACTTAGAGGAGGTCAAAGAAAGAGAGAATCCTCAATTCCTACGCGGTACGAAACGTGCATGATTGGTATGCGCGAGGAATTTGACTTCGGCCGTTCATTCTTTCCGAACATGCTCGGAGAGATCACTCGACATGGATTGGCACGCTGATTGTGCCAATAGCCCGGCTGAGGTTGTCGCGAACTGCAAACTTCACCTCGTACTTGCCCGGAGGAAGGTGCCACAGAGATCAAGTTTTATGGGGACTTCAGACAGGTATCACTGATTAAGGGAATTCAGGGACATCAAGCCCTGGCGAAGATGCGACACATCTAAGCTCTTCTCAGGCCCCTCTCAGATGCAAACCGCGGCGTACCTCCGCTCCAGGCACTGGCTCATTACGCATCGCAGCCGCTTTGATCGCGTCCGCGTTGAGTCGCATTTCCTCAACAGATCACTCCAGAGACTTCGAAAGCTCGTCTGGAAGTAGCGAGAGAATTGTCTCCCAAACGACCCCGTCAATCCGCGCATCAATCCTGCAATAGCACTTCGGCACTGCGGCTTCGTCGGTAATTCGCACGGAATCCTGGCTGTTCTTCTGAGCTCGCAAAGTGAACTGGTGCCCCTCGATCTTCTTGAGGTCCCTGCTGAGCAGGTAGTAGAGCACCATGTTCCTAGTTCGCTCTACCTTGCCGGCTGCGGCCCGAGCCCGGTCCGCAAGCCGCGCGGACTCACTCCGGCAATACTGTTCTCGGGCTTCCATCATGCGCACAAAGCGGCCGATCCGGTCGACCTTCTCCCCGCGCGCCTCGCAGAATTGCTGGAACCGAGCGACCAGGTCTTCCGCGGCCTGACCTTCTGACTCAATCTGTCCTTCGATCTCTTCGAGCAGTCCGTCGAGTTCCACGTCGATCTCAAACAGCGAGCTTGCTTCTGCAATCGATGCCATCTGAGTTTCTCCTTCTCTGACTTTCTGAGTTCCTTGCCGGCATTATGCCGCTATATTCTCTTTCACCCAGACAGAGCGGGCGGCTCGATAGGCGAGAGCATCGACACGGGTCTGGACGGGATGCCCGCTGTGTCCCCTGATCCAGCGCCACCGAATGCTCATCCGCTCGTTCAGCTGAATCAACTCTGACCAAAGCTCCTGGTATTGCAAGTCCAGCCCGCGACTGTTGCGCCATCCCTGCCTCTGCCAACGGAAAACGCGGAAGCGCATTCCATGAATCAACAGGGTTTTTAGGCCAGAAATGTAAGTCATTTACGTTAAGCTATTTAAGTTCGGTGGAGGCATGTTGGCCCCGAAGGCTCCCAAAGCACAGAGCGCCCAGTTGAACGAATTCTGGGCGCTCCGGACAGGCCAATCGCTTTCGATGCACCGCCTGCTAGGCCGGCACGCCGATGAGTTTGATGCTGCCATTCTCCTTCTCAACGCTGACGATACACTTCTGGAGCCTGTAGTAGGGTACGCGGGTCAGATGCGCCTCCAACACGGCCTCGGGCTCATCAGCCAACTTTTTGGTGAGCTGGGGAAGGCCATTCTCCCCGGGTTCCGTCGACGACAGCGCATAGATGAAATCCGACGAGGGCGATGTCTCTTTCTTTCTCTCGGCGCGCCTCCGTCGAGCAGGGCGGGCTTCAGATTGCGGTATCTCAGCGTTTTGATCCATCACATTCCTTTCCTATGGCTGGGGCGCGTTGTTATCCGCGCTGATTTGTTGGGAGTGGAACTCTGCGATCATCAGGCCACTCGGGTCGCCGATTGACCGTATGCCTTCCACAAGCCGTACAGTGTAGGCCTCGGCAAGCTTCTGGTAAACCTCCCGGCGGTCGACCAGATGTGAGACATTGCGTGTCGCGTAGACGTGCCAGGTAAGGGGATCCGATGCGTCGGGTTGCGCCGAGGTGATTGTGACAACGGAGTGGGCGTGCTGGTCCTGAAGCTGTCCCACGGTGTT
>PMWR01000188.1 GCA_003166055.1 Acidobacteriaceae bacterium | reverse complement strand
GACTCTCCCCCCTATCCCGATTTCGCTCCTGCGCCTCCCGCCAGGCAGAATCTCCGCTCGTCGCCGGTAACATCTCACCAATCTGCCCGTCTATCCCGTATCGGATTTCGGAATTGAGGTCCTATGAAACGAGAGCATCTGCGCCTCTCGCCAGGTTCATTCGCCGATCGCGCGCCAACCGTAGGCGACCTTCCCTTCCACCACTTCCTTCAAGCCAGCGTTGAAGAGAAGACCAATCCCTGGGCCATCGGCACTGCAACCCTGGCCAATGGCGCCCTCCTCGCGATCCTGCTCTGCATGGGATTGGGTTCGACGATCAACCATCTTCCCAAACCGCCTCTCGGCGACAGTATCCAACTCAAGGACTTCACCCTGTTTGCACCCCCTTCGGCACAATCTGCCGGAGGCGGAGGCGGTGGCGGCTCCAATTCGCTCACCGGCCCCAATGTCGGCAGAACGCCTCGACAGGACATGATGCCCATCGTTCCCCCGCAGCCTCAGGCACTCCTCAACCCAAGGCTCCCCATCGATCCCGCCATCGCTGTCCCCATTGAGATCAAGCTGCCTGACAACCAGTCGCTTCCCAATATCGGCGTACTCAAGTCGCCCAACGTCAGCCTGCTCTCCAACGGCCAGGGCACGCACGCCGGCATCGGCACCGGTTCCAACGGCGGCGATGGCCCGGACAATGGCGCGGGATATGGCCCCGCAACCGAACGGGGCTTCGGCAACTCAGTTTATAGACCGGGAGTTGGCGGTGTTTCCAACCCCGTTCCCATCGTGACTCCGGAGGCGGAGTTCTCCGACGAGGCGCGCCGAAACAAGTATCAGGGCGTCTGCATGATCTCGATCGTCGTGGATGCGCGCGGCTACCCGCAAAATCCCCGCGTGATTCAATCCCTGGGCATGGGCCTGGATGAAAAGGCGCTTGAAGCCGTCCAGAAGTATCGCTTCAAACCGGCAATGAAAGACGGCAAGCCGGTCGCCTCCATCATCAGCGTCGCTGTGAATTTTCGATTGTTCTAGCTTGAGATCTTTGCGAAAAAACAATCAGCCAGGCGCCCAGGTCCCGCGTTGGGACCTGGACCAATGCCGCGCGGCTCGCGCAGCCTCATGATGAAGGCGGCAGAAGCAGCGGCATTGGACGATAGATATATAACCCGGTGACGATCCCGCCAAGGCTTCCGTTGAGCACACCGACCAACCCGGACATGGCAGGATTGCCCTTAAAAAATGCCTTCTCCGACTTGACCCAGATGCCGAGAGTCATCTGAGCCCCCGTGGCCAGGTGGGCGAAGTATGAGTTGGGATCGCCTTCAACCGAAATGTCGATAATCGAAAGGAGTCCTTCAACAGCGGCGGTGATGCCGAGTGCCTGGACGGAGCGTTCCTTGAGAGCGGCGATCAGCCCTCCACTTCCGGGAGGAGCAGCAGCTGCCGACACGGGCCGGATGCTCGCCGACCGTCCGTTCATCTTGTACGCTATCAGCGCCAGCACCACGCCGACGCCGCTACCAATCCCGACAGTAAGCCACCGCTTTTCGTCTACCAGGTTCGCAACCATGGAACCAATCGTGCATGCATAGCCCATCATGCCGAGACCGTCGCTCCACGCTCCCTCGGTAGTGAATGCGGTGACGCCCATGCTGAAGGCGCCCACCAGCGCTCCCGCGCCCTGAAACGAAGCAGACACGATTTCAGCTGGGGTCTGGTGTGGAGGATCGGGAAACCCGCCGCCTTCTCCAGCAGCGGCTTCGGCGCCTCGGCGGGGCCGCAGATACGCCGCATTTTCGAAATGCGGGCCGCCTGCCGCATAAGCACCCGGCCGACGCGACTCGGCCGTGTTCTTCGGAGACTCATATGCCTCCGCCGACATCGGTATCGCCGCCAGCAGGCACGCCATGTCCAACGGTGTGGGATTGTTCCCCGTCAGGCCCTTGTAGAATCCGCGGAAGAATGCTGGTACAGGAATCGAGCCGTCGAAAAGATTCAGCATCATCTCCGCGTTATCCCAGAAGATCTGCAGCAATTGCGCCAACGCATCGATGATGATCTCAAACATCTTGAACAGCCGGGCCAGCAGGTTTTGCAAAAGCTCAATCAGGGGATCGAGCGCTTGCGCAGTTATAATCTTCCCCTCGGCGAACTCCTTCTGAAAAAAATTCACCAGATCTGTCAACACCCCGAAAAAGTTGTCGGACGCCTTGGTCAACGCCTGGCCGAATGTCGCAAAGGCCGCATCAAGAATCGGCAGCCCGTCGAACTGGTCCAGGCCCCCTTTGCCCCGCGGCAATGCCGACATCACTTTGTCCATGAGCCATGTGGCTTGCGGAAACACTGAAAAATCGTTGATAAAGCTGAACGAGGAGGACACGGATTCTCCCTCCCCGGGCGCATTCTTCCAGGCGTCTTCGGCCGCCGGCGTATGCATTAGCGTGTTCAGCGCGGCAAAAGCTTCGCGTCTCATCGTCGCAAGCTCACTCTTGAACTTAATCGCGCCATTCACCGGCTTGCCCATGGTATTCAGGGCGGGACGCAGGTTCTTCCGGATGTAATCGTGCAGGAAGTCGCGCCGCTCCTTGATCGCCTTCCAGTCAAACAGGAAGCCGAGCTGCTCCAGCAGCCATCCAACCGCCATGCCCAGCGCCATCCCCGCGTACTCCAGCACAAAGTCGATGGCGTCCATGATCATGTCGATGGTGTCCATGACCGCGTTGAAGACCCAGTTAAGGCCGTCGATTACCAGGTGAAGGGTGAAGTTGACTCCATCGACAATGGCTTCGCCTAACTGGCATGCGCCGTCCCACACGGCCTGCGCGGCGTCGCCAATCGCATCAAAAGTGTCGGTGATAAAGTCGAACATACCGAAATGTCCTGTGCCTAAACTGGCAAACCCATCGCCCTCGTACGCGGGGTGCATGCTTCTCAGCTCAGCGGCGCGCGCACGCGCAACCTCGTGCGAGACCAGTTCCAGATGAGGCACGCCATCCTTGCGGAAGATGCGAAACGACGGGCCGCCGTTCTTCGCCACCACCGGATGCAGCACCGAAAGATCCTGCGATAAGGGAAGCCATCCCCACGGGATTCTGGAATCAACCTGGATCGGCTTGCTGGTGGTTTTTGACAGTGCAGTGGATGGAGAAAAACTGGTCAGCGTTTCTCGAATCGACTTGGCGGCCTGTTCGGCTTTTTCGGGATCGGTAATTCCCGCCTTCGCGTTTGCCGCGTCCAGCTCGCTTGCTATCTCCGCGGCCGAGCAGCCATCGGTCTCCTGTTCGGTGCAATGACGCGGATCGCGGGCCTTTAGCAATTGGTCGCTGGTTACGGTTGACATGAATCCGTCGATGCGATGATTCAGGTCCAGCACCAGCCGGTCGGCGAACTGGTCTGACGTGATTGCCAGTTGCGGGAATGTGGTTCGATCTTCAAGCAGCACCGTAACCCACAGCGTGCCGGTCGCGTCGCTTTTGGCCTGCCAGGGGCGATGCATCCCCAGCGTGCCATGGCGTCCGCGAATTACTGCTGTGCTTGCCACCGTTGCCGACAGTCCGAATTCGCCCGTGCTTACCGCAACTCCATCTCTCTTCAGCGTAATGCCTACTCGGTATCCCGCCGACTCCAGCAATTCGCCATCGCCGGTTTCAGTGCGCACATGAACGCTGTCCCAGTCACCACCCTCGTCGCGTACCCAGTACTCAAATCCGGTCCTGGGGCGCTGGATGAAGAGCGTGGGAGACTGCGCTGCAGCCATCACTACATTGCGCACACCTTTATCCGCCGGCGTCAGCTTGTCCCACCCCTTCTTCAGCCGTGTTGTGGTCCACAACTCCATCAGCGGTTCCGTGAGACCGCCGCTCGGCTTCCCGTACGGATCTTTCACGGTGATAAAAACCTCCGGTTGCCGCAACAAGGGATTGAACTGGCACATGATGTCATACCGCATGTTCGCTGGATAATTCGGCATTTGGAAATCTTCCAGCTCGACTGTCGCCAGCTCCTGGTGCACAATCCCACTTTGCGGATTGTGGTAGACCTGAATGGTGCGGATTGCGGGCAGGTCAAAGAAGAAAACCTGTGCGAGGCCGGAGGAGTCCTGGAACGCGGTAACAAGGCCATTGTCAGAGTGACCCAGCACGATAGGCGGCCCGCTCACCACACGGGATACATTCCCATCAAGCTTCAGCCGAAGATAGGTAACCTTGCCGCCCGTTTCCAGCGCCACGCAGGAATACTCACCGGCGGGGTCCCCGGAAAGAGGAATGATTTTGACAAATCCCAGCCCCTCGCCGGTGAACAAGTTCTGCCAGTCGAGGGGGTAATAGGCAAGCGTATCCACGTCGCGCAGGCCGAGACCATTTTTGCAATCCGGCCAGCGGCCTGAATTCCGCATGTAGCAGTTTTCCATGATCCAGTTTTCGAAGATGTACTTCGTCCCTGCCGGCAGCGGCCCTTGCACCAGCGGAGGATTGGGATGCAGGAAGAAGCCTTTGAACTCCCCAATCGAGCCGTCATCGCCCAACGGTGCGGAGTAGACGGCAGCATCGCGATAAACCATCAGCCTGTCCGGCTTCGATTTGCCTTCCGGCAGCAGAACGGGATCAAGATAGTGATAATCGGTATACGAAATAATGAAAGCATTCGGGGGATTGTAGTTCTGTGCCCAGTTAGGGTCCTGGATCGGCAGCGGCTTGCTTTCGTAGGTCCATCCGGTCAGGGTGTCCTGGTCGGGAAACTTCTCCGGGTCAGGATCGGCATAAACGCGCTCAACAATCTCCGGGTCTACCTGGTTCCAGTGTCCCTGAAAGCTGTAGATTTGCGCGGTGCCGTTGCGTGAGACGTACGGCACTTCGATCTTCATTACGGAACCCATCCATGGCGTTCCCGCCGTGTAGTCCTCCATGAACTCGCCGCTGATGCTCACCGTCAACGGGCCGTCGTCGGCTTTGCCGTTTTGCCCCCCAAGCGCCGCAGCCAGCAGTCTCTTTACTTCACCCAGCGCCGGGTCGCTCGTGCCGCCAACATTGATTCCCGTTGACCGCAGCGCCGTTGCCGCCGCAACTCCGCCGCCCATGCCGAAAAACTCCCGCCTGTCCATAGCTCCGCTCCTCGGACGTCTGTTTAGGCGCACAAGTATCCCGAAGGGGCCCGCACGCAATGCATGGTTTGCAGTTTCGTCGTTCCACTGCTGTAGAGTTTCTGTGGCAATCCAGAATTCGCGGCTTGAAGATGGGAGGGGGAAATCTCCGCGAACTTCGATGGAAAGGAGTGTAGCCAACAATGAAGAGAATTTCAATGATTGCTTTGCCGATTAATTCTTAGTGTTGGCGCACAATCGATCCATGGAGCAGCTCAACACACCAATCCGGCAGGATGCGGTCAGCGATACGCCGGGTCCCGACAACGGTTTGCCCCGGACCATCACCGAATTAGGGCTGAATCGGGCACTTTTCCGTCCATTTTGCCGGGTGCCCCAGGTCTGGATTCTCAGACCTGGGATTCCGCCCATCTTGACAGCCCCGCATCGCAGGGTCCGTCCCGGAGGACTAGGTGAGAACAGCCACGGGTGCAACCCGTGGAACGCCCCCAAACACCCGCCGCCGTCCTGCAAGGGACGGCGTGATGAATCCCCAAAATAGTTCCCGCCGTTTTGCCGATAATTAACTCCATTTGGCGCACAATCGTTTCATAGGGCTCTCCAGGCAGTTCGCCAGAGCGAGCCTCCCGCGAGCGTCCGCCGCACAGGTGCCCGTAAGTCCTTTATTGTCTTATGCCTGCAAATAACTCCTTTGTTTGCCACAGATACAGCGAAGCCCATGCCCTATCCCGTTGAAAAACAAGCCACTTATTTTCAGAGACGGGGGGCAGGGGGGAGTATCACCATGGTTAACCTATGCCGACCCATCATGCCCAACGGAGCCAGGTGCCACGCACCGGCTCTGCGCGGCAAGCCCTATTGCTACTGCTACACCCGCCTTCACCGCTTCACCGCCGCGCCGCAAGGGTCGCTAGGCGATGGCTTGCCGGTAATTAACCCCTTTTGGCGCACAATGGTTTCAGGAGCAAAATTCCATGAAAAACATCACCGTCTCCGTCCCTGACGAGACCTACCGCAGCGCTCGCGTCTGGGCCGCTCACCGCGACACATCGGTCTCCGCCGTCGTCCAATACCTGCTGGAAACCCTGCCCGGCATCCAGCGCGCTAAACACCCCTTTGCGCCCATNNACGACATTTGAGCCGGGAAAACCTATGCAAACACCTCAAAACAATGCCCTTGTGAGAATCAGGTGATGAGACGTTAAAAATCGAGAATTTCGGCTGTGAGACTGTGGAGCACCATCCAACCCCAACAGATTCAACCGCTTACAAAGTCGANNCGCCGCCAGCACGCTTGCCAGCGCAAACAGGAACGCGCTTCCGTAGCCCCACACGCCGATCACCGCCCCGGCAATCGGTCCCACCAGGAAGAACGAAACGTCGGAAAACCCGGTAAACACGCCCAGCGCCGTTCCGCGGTTATGTTCCGGCACACGCTTCACAGCCTCCACGCCCAGCGCCGGAAACACCAGCGAAAACCCGAATCCCGTTACCGCCGCCCCCGCCGAAGCCATCCACGGCGAGCCCGCGGCCCACATCAGCAGCACGCCGGCCGACTCCACCGACAGGCAGACAATGCTGACCGGAAACCCACCCCACCGGTTGATGGCGTGAATGAAAAGCAGCCGCGCTGCGATGAAAGCCACGCCAAACGCGCTCAGGCAAAGTGCCGCACCGTTCTGGTTCCAGTGGCGGCTGATGTAGTAAAGCGTTACGAATGTGGCAAGTACGCTGTACCCGATTCCGCCCAGCGCCAACGCCATCCCGTGCGGGGCGATGCGGGTCAGCACATCGTGAAACGGCAGATGCTCGCCCGGCATGACCGGCACAGGGCTCTTGCGCTGCGCCAGAAGGAAGCTGACGCCGCCAAGAACAATGGTCAACAGGCCCAGCGCGGTTAACCCCCAGTGCTGATCGAGCACCACGCCGAGCGGCGCGCCCAGTGCCAGTCCGCCATAGGTGGCCACGCCGTTGAACGAGATGACTTTAGCTGTGTGCTGCGACCCGGCGCTGGAAATACCCCACAGTGTCGCTCCCGTGGAACCAAGGCTCTCACCCACCCCCAGCGCCAGGCGGCTCAAGACCAGCGCGCCAAAGGTGAGCGTGGCACTGAAATGCAGCGCTACGGCGGCCAGCAGAAAAAAGCCGCTCAGCGCGCAGGCAGCCATGCCCCACAGCACCGAGATTTTTGCGCCAGCGCTATCTGAGATCCTTCCCGCCCAGGGACGGCTCAGAAACGTAGCAATGTACTGGATGCTGATCACCAGGCCCGCCAGCGCCGCATGCATGCCCATGCGCAAATGCACAAACGCCGGCAGCACAGCAAGCGGCAAGCCTACGGAAACATAGACGATGAGCGTGAAGTAGCTGAATGTGAGAATGGATCGCGTCGCGCCGCTTGCGGCGAGCGACGAGCGGGATGCAATCGTGGCGGGAGCGGAAGAATGCATGCGATAAAGGTCTGACCTGGCTGGCAGTATGCCCTATTCAAAGTATAGCGGAGGACAACCGTGGCGCTTGTTGTGCATTGGTCGGGGATTTACAAGGACATGAGGCTCTAAACTAGAAAAATGCCGGGCTTCTCCGTGGAAAACTTCGGTTGCAGGGCCGCTCGCGCGGATGGCGAGGCGGTCAGCGAACGGCTGCGCGCCGCAGGCCTTGCCGAAGAGAGCCCTTCGCAGGCCGACGTGGTGGTGGTGAACACCTGCAGCGTAACTGCGGAGGCCGATCGATCGGCGCGGGCGTTTATCCGGCGCGCGCACCGGCTCAATCCTACCGCGAGGATCGTGGTGACCGGTTGCTACGCGCAGCGTGCGCCGCAGGAACTGGCCGCGATGACCGGTGTTTCCGCGGTGGTGGGAAACAGCCACAAGGCTCTGGCGCCGGAGATTGCGTTGTCCCTGGCGGTCGCAGCCACGCCTGCTCGGCACCCTGAGTTATTGCCGGTCGCATCGATCCTCGCGGGCGGGGCTCCTATCTGGGCCGACGACCGATTTGCGCATTCGTTTCTAGAAGAGGCGCAGTTGGCGCCAGGCGTTCAGACGCGTCCAAATCTGAAGATTCAGGAAGGATGCGGCAACCGCTGTACATTTTGCGTGATTCCGCAGACGCGCGGTTCCTCGAAGAGCCTTTCCGCAGCGAGCGTTCTGAGACAAGTGGCGGGATTTGTCGCTGCCGGAGGCAACGAACTGGTGCTTTCAGGGATTAACCTCGGCCGGTGGGGTCGGGATTTGGCGGTCGAAGAGAGCGGTACGCGCCTGACGTTTGCAGCACTTGTCCGCCAGATTCTGGATTCGACAGGCCTGCCGCGCTTGCGCCTCAGCTCGATTGAGCCGATGGATTGGGACAATCAGCTGATTGGCCTGATGGCCGAATTTGGCGGGACCAGGCTCGCGCGCCATGCGCATCTGCCGCTTCAATCCGGCTCCGACACGGTTCTGCGGCGCATGCACCGCCGCTACCGGCCCTGGCACTACGTTGAGAAAGCGCAGGCCTTGCTGAGTGCGGCCGGCCCGGAACTAACGCTCGGCGCCGACGTCATGGTGGGTTTCCCAGGGGAGACCGACGCCGAATTCGAGGAGACTGTCGCTCTGATTGAGTCACTGCCGTTTGGCTATCTGCACTTGTTCCCCTTTTCGCCCCGCCCCGGAACGCGAGCATGGGCGCTTCATGCCGAGCACCCGGTTCCGAAGGCCGCTGTTGAGGAGCGGATGGCTGCGCTGCGCGCCTTGGCGTCCCGGAAGACCTCGGCGCACCGTAAAGCCTTTGTGGGCCGGGAAGTGGAGGCCATCACGCTACACACCTCAGAGGCGCTGGCGAGCCGGGGATTGACAGCAGCCATGACGGGGAACTTCCTGCCGGTCGAGCTGGAAGGCGTCATCGAGCCAAACCGGCTGGTCCGTGTGCACGTGGCCGGGATGAATCCGAATGGCTCGCTCNNCGACTCCGGCAGACCCCGGATGCGGGCATAGGCGACTTTTGGAGGAGCACCATCGCACTCGACAAACGTTCGGCAAAGTCCTTTATCCGCATCAACGATAGAATTCGTGCACGCGAAATCCGCGTCATCGACGAAAACGGCGAACAACTTGGCATTCTGCCGCCTTTTGAGGCGCTGAAGTTAGCCCGCGAACGCGGGCTCGACCTGGTAGAGGTGTCGCCCAACGCAGTACCGCCGGTCTGCCGCATCCAGGATTANNGATTACGGCCGCTTCCTCTACGAGAAAGATAAGAGCGAACGCGCCGCGCGCAAAAAGCAGAAGGTGATCGTGGTCAAGGAGGTCAAGTTCTCCGTGACCGTGGACGATCACGACTACCAGACCAAGAAGAACCAGGCCGTTCGCTTCCTCAACGACGGCGACAAGGTGAAGGCCAGCCTGCGCTTCCGTGGCCGCCAGATGGCTCATCGCGAACTGGGCTACGCCATCATCAACCGGCTCATTCAGGATATTGGCGAGGCCGGGATCGTGGAGTTCATGCCGCGCATGGAAGGCACCATCCTCCACGCGATCATCGCGCCATCGAAGAAGCAGGAAGCGCCCAAGCCCAAGCCTCCCGCGCCNNAGGCCGCCCGCATTGGGCGGCCTTGCCGCGTCTGTGCGGAATTGCGTTTTTCCTCGGTTAAGTGAACGAGGTCGATTCTCATTCGCTTCACCAAATCTACAAACTCCACGCAGAATGGTCTGGAAGATTTTTGTGAGCCGTGTATTCTGGCGGCATGCGTTTATCTCACACTGGAATCCTTCTCTGCGGCGCGATCTGCGCTGCATTCGCCGTCTGCGCTCCTGCCGTCCGCTGCCAGGCTGCTGCAACTCCTGCTCAGGACAAATCGGCGGTGGCGCCTAACGCGAAAGCGCCTGCGGAGCCGGATTCTCCAAGCAAGGAGCCGCACTATCCCACCAATGAAGACCTGCGCCATTTGAAGGCGCTGGGTGCGCCCGTGCTCTCGCCCGACGGCAAGCTGGTGCTCTTCACGGTGACCGAGGCCACGGCTGATGGCGGCAAGAGTCATCTTTGGCTCGCGCCTGCCGCAGGGTCAGACAAGGCGCGGCAGGTCACCTTCTCTCCTCCAGCCGACCAGCGCGGGGAACGAGGCGCGCAGTGGGCTCCGGATGGCTCGGCGATCTACTTCCTGGCCAAGCGCGGCGAGCATACGCAGCTCTTCCGGCTCGACATGCGCGGTGGCGAAGCGGCGCCCTACGACCTGAAGATCGCGCCGCCGGTGGACGAGTCGAAGGAGAAGAACGCCATTCCGCCACCCGGAGCCGCCGCCGCTTCGGCTGCGGACAAGAGCTCAGACAAGAAGGCGGACGAGAAGCCTGCCGAGAAGAAGCCGGATGCCGCTTCGGACACGCTCCCGATCGACGTGAGCGGCTACGCGCCTTCTCCCGATGGAAAGTGGCTTGCGGTGTGGGCGCGCGACCCGGAGACACCCGGCGAGAAGAAGCAGAAGGACGCGAAGGCCGACGCCAGCCGGGTGGACCACGAGACGCATGGCACGCGCCTCTACCTGGTCGCGCTCAAGGCTGATGGATCGGTCGATGGCGCGCTGCAAGCGGTGGCGGTCGCGCCCGATGTTCACCTTGCCGTGTGGGCGCCCGCTGCGGATCGACTCGCGGTGATGACCGAGGGCGCCAACGAGATTTCTGATCTGGGGCCGGCGGGCGCGGCCTGGCTGGTGAACGCAACGACGCCGCAGAAGCCGCTGAAGTTGGACGGGGTTCCCGCCACGGTGGGAGGTGGCGCAGCCTGGCGCCCGGACGGTGGCGAGATCGTGTTCGTCGCCAACACTCCCGAAGATGCACCGCCGGGGTATGACGAGCTGTTTGCGTTGCCGGTGGATGCGAACGGAGTCGGGGCTGGCCCGGCACGGCGGCTTTCGGCGGGATTTGCTGGACAGCCGAACGGAGTGGCTCTCTTTTTCCCTGGGAACGGCTCGGTTGTGGCCTTGGCGGGCGTGGGCACGCGCATGACGCCGGTCGCGATCGCTCGTGAAGGCAAAACGCCGCCGAAGATTATCGATCTGGGTGCGTCAGTGGTTTCCGGGCTCCATACCAATCGCAAACAGACGGGCTGGGTATGGCTGGCGGATTCGGGCGGCAAGCCGCCTGTTCTTTGCTACGCCCCGCACCTGGGCGAGAGTTGTTCCGCCGTGAAGACGCCGGAGACCGAGCCGGCCAATCTGCTCTCCGTCAAGCCGGAGCTGGTTCACTGGCAGAATGGCGGCCTGACCATCGAGGGGCTGTTGTATCTCCCGCACACGGCGACGTCCTCGGCAAAGATTCCGTTGATTCTGGATGTGCATGGTGGCCCGCACGGCGCATGGGAGGACCGGAACGACCTCTTTGCGGCCTTTATGGTTGGCCACGGATGGGCTGTGCTGAGGCCCAATCCGCGGGGATCGTCGAATTATGGGACAAAGTTCTCCGCAGCCAACAAGAACGACCTGGGCGGCGGCGACTACCAGGACATTATGACCGGGGTGGACGCGGTGCTGGCCAAGTATCCGCTGGACCCGAACCGGCTGGCCCTCATGGGATATAGCTATGGCGGCGAAATGGCCGGGTTCGTCGAGGGCAAGACGGACCGCTTCAAGGCCATCATCAGCGGCGCTCCGGTGATCGACCAGTTCAGCGAATACGGCACCGAGGGAGGCTCGTGGTACGACCGCTGGTACTATGGCAAGCCGTGGGAACACTTTGAAGATGCTTGGCGGCAGAGTCCCCTTTCGGGCGCCGCACGGGCCAAGACGCCGTTCATGCTTCTGCAGGGCCAAAGCGATCACACAGACCCCCTGGGTCAGGCCGAGGAGATGTATCGCGCGCTGCGCCAGGAGGGGGTGCCGGTGGAACTGGTCACCTACCCTCGCGAGGACCATGGACCGCTGGGCGGCGGCATCTTCGGCAGGCCGGTCGCCGAACCGTGGCACGGTTTTGACGCCAGGCAGCGGATTGTGGAGTTCTTCGAGAAGGGATTTGCCGCTGCCAAACCCTGAGGATTATTGAATCCAATGGAATGGAACGGGCCGGGTGGGTGGCAGCGGCAGCACGATGAAGCCCTCACGCCAATGGCCCTCCTCGCGCCGCGGAGGGTTGCCGACAATGCGCGCGCCGGCGGTGTTGTGCGCCTCGAGCGCCAGCCCGGGCAGTCCGCCCACAATGGCCTGAAGCTGGTCATGGTTGGGCGGATGGTTGGTGGTGATCGGGATCAACGAGTTTAGAGCATGATAGGCCGCGGCCAGATCGCTCACCCTGGCCCGTCGCTTGGAGGGTAACGGCTTGAGTCCGAGCGACTTCCAGGCAGCATGGGGGTAGCTCTCCACAAGTACGCGGTCCTGCGGTGAGGCGGGCTGATCGCGGGTCTCCAGCCGCCGCCAACCGCGCCGGCAAAGGGCGTCGTACACATCCACACAGAACTCCGCAAAGGGCCGGTAGGTGATGGGCTTCACCATACCCGGCAGGCCGGTTTTGGCGGCGGTATTCAGTTGCCGCTCGCTCACCCGGGCGTGCTCCAGGCCGTTGTGAAGGGACTTCCACGCCTGCGGTCCGTCGAGCATGATCACGCGGATGCCGCGCACCCCACAGAGATGGTTGAGCCGGCCGGCGAGAATGTTGGGGTCGACAGGCCCCGGCTCGTCCTCAGGCTGCTTCGACTGAATAATCTCGCAGGAGATGGGTGGGTTCGATTCGCCGAAAGGGCTGGCTGCGGCGGCGCGATCCAGTACCACGATGCCCAGGTCGGACCAAAGGCGGAAGGCGAGATCGACGGAGAGGATGGCCACGTTTAAACATTACGTCTTTCCGATCGGAGACCGAATGGAAATTGCGCCAGCCGTACGTTGGCGTTGACCCGATTGAGACTGCGGGCCGAAACGGGACGAAGGCCTGTCGCCGAAATTCGCTTTGCGGTATACTGGTTAGAGCCACAATAGGGCAGGGGAGTCCCTGTCTTAACGGCCATGCGAAGAGGTCACGAACCTCTTCCAAGAAGAGAAGACAATGCCCAAGTTGAAGACCCATA
>PMWR01000015.1 GCA_003166055.1 Acidobacteriaceae bacterium | reverse complement strand
GATAGTGTTAACACGCCCTAGTAAGGCTTCGAGACTTCACCGAGCAGTGTCAGAAGAAAGGGCTAGGTGTTCGCGCCTATGAAGGCTTCGGCGTCGTAGCGATAAACCCTGCATGGTTAAAGCTTGAGCGAAATGCAGACCGGAATCTTCATTGCGAGTTTAGGCATGAAACCGAAGCCCCGATCAGGCAGAAGCACCCGTCGGTGTGGCATGAGTTGACCGGGTTGAACGTTGAAATACTGGATGCACTCATTGACTCTGCAAGGAACTCTGCGAAGACGCTTTCGTCGAAGTCGGGGAAAATTCGCGACAGATCGCAGGAGGTACGTGAATGGATGACGTGGGTCGCGCGCAATGGGGTGACCGACCATGAAAAGCTGCCTGGCCGTAAGGATTTTGATTCAGTCCAGGCGCAACGCGCCATTAGTGCAGAGCATCGGCAGGCAGCGCAATTGTTCTTTCTTACGGTTCTGGAGAGTGAACTGAAGAAGGCAGCGAAGACCGATCCGTCTGGAGAATATTCAACGGTCGGAAGAGGTATGGAATGATGGGCCAAATTGAGCAGGAGAACAGCTACGGCCCATTCCGGCTGGAAGTGACCGGCAAGCTCGTGCCGAAGTCCGGATTCCGGATCGGCTCTGCAGACAGTCTGAGCCTTTATACAGACCTGCCCGTGCTGCGTTGGGAGGCGGGAAGGAACGGGCGGCCCTATATTCCGGGTTCCTCGTTGCGCGGAGTCTTGCGCGCCCATCTTGAGCGAGAGAATTGGCTGCTTGGGTTTGCAGACAAGCAGGTCCTTTTGTCCCTCTTTGGATACGCACCGAAAGATGCACACGCCAAAACGCCATCGTCCCGGGGCCGGCTTCGGGTTATGGATTCCCTCCTTGAGTCCGCGTCTCCCTCGTCCACTGAGATTCGTGATCACGTAAGAATCGACCCTGATACAGGAGCCGCAAGTGAACTGGCCAAGTTCGACGCTGAACATGTGGTCAAAGCTCAGAATCAGAGCTTTCCCTTGCATTTGATCTATGAAGGGGAATCGAAGGATGACGCAGAACTTGTCTTGCTTGGAGAAGCTGTGCGTGCGTTGGTGGATGAGGAATTGGCGATCGGGAGCAGGGCGTCGATCGGCTTCGGGCGCTTCAAGCTCGACAGCGTGCAGTTCAAAGTGTTCAATCGCGTCACGCCCGAGGGCCTGCGGAGTTTTCTCGCTGATCGCCTTGATTCGCAGTCACGGCTAGCTGAACACGCAGACAGTTTTGTGTTTCCGAAGTCCACCGACGCGCCAATCCACAGCGCGAATCGAGACAATCTCCATCCACTGCATCGTCTGATGTTTGAGCTTTCCATTCCGTGCAACGGCCCGATGCTCGTGAAGGAAGGGGCGCCACCCCAAGCGATTGCCAAGGATCTGGTGGCAACCGGCACCCCCGGTGCGACATTCTTGACGACCTTGGACGCGCCTGATCATGGTCAAGTTGGCGCGTACCCTCTCATTCCGGGCGCGAGTATTCGTGGAGTGTTGCGCCATAGGGCAGAAAAGATCTGCACAGCTCAGCGGCTTGGCTCTGGCCCGGCCTTGTGGCTCTTCGGCAGCAAGAAAGACGAAGGTGTGGATACAGAACGCCGCGGGTTGGTGCAGTTTGACGATTGTATCCTTTCCGGAATGGCCGAAGCTGTCAGCTCCGACCACGTAGCCGTGGATCGCATTACACACGCTGCCGCGGACGGAGCAAAGTTCGACGATCGCGCACTGAATGGTCCACTACTCACAGTCATCATCCGCACACAGTTTACCGATGATTCCGAGGACCGTGTGGCCATCGCACTGTTGCTCTTTCTCATCAAGGATCTTTTAGCTGACGGATCGGGCATTGCTTTCGGTTCGCAGACCAGCCGGGGATATGGTTCCTTGTATAGGGCCAAACTGACACGGTTGAGCGGAAGTCTTCATGGGGTGCGACCAAAGGCGAAGAACGACAAGGAAATTTGTCCTGGCAGGTGGGTGTTTGAGTTTTGCGAGAAAGCTACTGAGACTCCTTGGAAACAGCTCTGTGCAAACTTCGATTCGGATTGGAAATCGGCGCCAAGGGCGGTGCGGCATGACTAATCTCTATGTTCGCCATCAGCAGGTAAGACGTGACGAACTGGCCAAGACTGTCAGTGCGGCAACCGCCAAGGTGGGTTCCGGGTGGTACTTCATCAACTTCACATTAGAACGGGCAGACATCCTCAAGGCTCCTGAGCCTAACGACATTTTAGATTGGGAAATCGCAACCACAGGAGGGCGCATATTTGGACCAAACTCCGAGGTGAAGTGGCAGCTGAGTGGGAAGGACTGCTTTGACTTGTGGACCCTGCAGGAAAGCGATCCTGGGGGCCGATGCGAAGGATGGACGCCCTTCGAGAATCTGACAACACCCGACGAGCCCGTAAAGTTCTACTGCATGGGCGCGTGGGACGGTGGTTGTTTCCGGGAAGGAAGACTCCCGAACTCTTTCGGGTACCCCCTTTCTGGAAATATGAAAGAAGACCGTGTCTTCTTTGAGGCTGTGGAGTATTCTCCGTCACCTCCGCGACGCAGCGCGGGCCAGCAGCTAGCTTCGAAACATGTGCCGGAGATCATGAACGCGTTGAATCGACCGCGTGTGCTTGCCTATCGGCTCACAGGGATGGGATTTGATCACGGCGAAGAGCCACCACACTTTGTGGATGAGGGGGATTCAGATGGCTCGTAGCAAGAACAGGAATCGGAATCATCAGGGACCGCATGAAAATGGGCAGAACTTCCAGCGTCCGCGAGGCGGTGTTCCCCTCCAGGTTGCCTATCCACCTCGGCAGTCTGCGACGGCAGATCCGGGAGTCGATAGGCAGCCCCCCGTGGGTCAAGCAGTGGGCGCTCCTACTCTCCCTTCGAACCTTCATCCGCAGGCCCCGGCGGCGGAGCAGCATCTTACCGTGCAGAGGTTTAATGCAACGAACGTCACCTTCACCACGCCTGTGACGGTAAGAGAAAGGAACAGAACATACCAGACGCCAAGTATCCAGATCGAAAAGTTGAAGTTGTCCGATCCAGTTCTTGGGCTCAAAGAGGGTGCGGTCTTCTCCACCAAGGATGGCAAGACATTCAAGCTCGAATCCTTTCCCGATGCGCCACCTGGATGCACCAAAACACCTGACATCAACCGCAATCCGTACAACTTTGTCGGCCTGCCCAAGGGCGGTCCGTGGCTGGATAAGCCCGAAGAGGGCGCGGGCAAACATCCCGGCCACCAATGCTGGATGCCCGGTTTGAGCCATGGATATATCGACCTGAAGATTACCTCTCGCACGCCCATCTTTCTGCCGGAGTGGGTTAAGAGAGATACCGCACGAGACGCGGTACGGAAGTTCTACACCATGAAAAGATGGATCGACGGCAAACATGTCAATTCATACGCCATTCCCGGCTCGTCTCTGAAGGGCGCGTTGCGCTGCATGGTGGAGGCTCTGGCTAACGATCGCTTCGGAGTCATGGACGACAGGGAATACTATGAGATGCCTATCCCCTATCGGCGCAGATCGTTTAGGGCTGGACAAGCCACCCTAGTTCGAGGGGTATGGCAGGTTCAGCCGATGAATTTCGATCTTGAAGGCCCCAATAACGATTACGCTTCAAACCTGCTAGCGCAACCTGGACGGCATAGGCCACGCGCCATGACACCCAGGGTACCTCCGGTACCCGTGCTGACAATACCGAGTCACGTTCTCAAAAAGTATGAAGAGAATTTGGCGCATCAACATTACGCTCTCCACTATAAAAACTGGCAGAACCAGTGGAAGGAGAATCAGTCGACTCCACCGTCGGCGACTGATAGAGAAAAGTGCAAACCAAACTATGCCCCTGCGCTCGCCGCGAAGAATCTCGATGCAGTTCTCTCGGAATTGCACATGCCGACTGTGAACAGAGCGACGGTAAATATCTTTTACACAGTAACAGTACGAGCAGGCACAACCGAGATCGATAGCTTTGGCAAGAACGTCAATTACCTCTGGCCTGCGGAGAAGAGCATCAAGGACCTTGCTGGGAATCCGAACCTTGCCGGCGACTGGTTTTCGCCGGAGACATCGGAAAAGAAGATGGGCCTTACCGAACCGCTCGGCCTGGCCGAGCGCATGTTCGGCTTTGTCTCCGACCACGACGATGCAAAGGAAAGCCACCCTTTCCGCGGCAAGCTGCGGTTTGAACCGCTCTGGGGTCCACCGACAGATTCAGTAACACCTCTCGGTGGGGCCGCCGGGATTAAACTCGCCCCGCTCACCGCTCCGAAATCTCGCGCCAAGTCGCGCCCGCTTTACATGCAAGGGCAGAAGAGCGGAGACAAGCTGCTTTCTGCCAGCTACTCCGACTCCATGCTTGGGGCGGAACCGCTACCCGACCCGGTCTTGCGGGGCCGGAAGTTCTACTGGAAGCAGCGCTATGACGAAACGATTCAAGGGGCCCACCCGCTATTGGAGTTCCACAAGAAGCAGGAAGCCCATGCGCAGAATCAGTGTCCGCCTCCAATTCTTCCCCTGCCCAAAGGCTCGGACTTCACAACGCGCATTCATTTTGAAAACCTCAGCGCCTGCGAAATGGGTGCGCTGCTGTTCGCTCTGCTCGGAAACGATCCAGTATCGCCTGAGCCAGGTACCACCAGCGTCACCTGGAACTCTGGAAAACATAGCATCCACCTCGGCAAAGGAAAGCCGCGAGGGCTTGGAGTCTGCGAAGTAGAAGTCTCTATTCGGTGGTTTAACCCAGGGTCAGTATATGCCAGCCTGATTGACAGCCAGGAACGAACACCCGCCACGCGTGAAGAGATCGGCAACCTCCGCAATGCCTTTACCAAGTGGTGCGAGAAAATGGCAAGCCCGGACAAACCAGCGGCGGAGCACACGCCCCTCAACCAGTTGGATCACATTAAGGATTTCATCCAACTGCACACTTGGCCAGAGAATAATTCGGTTCGCTATTACCCTGTTCAATTTGACCAGTACAGCTGGCCGCCAGTTCCAAACAATAATCCCGGCAATCTGCCTCTTACCGAACGCCCGCCCGCGATGAAGACCGCACATGGGCTGGCACCCTAACCGGAGATTTGCGCATGAAGATCGAGTTCGACGAAGCAACCCCGCCGCCCGATAATCAATTTCTCCTCACGGGGATTGGGGCAAGCGGCCTTGCTCTGGAAGCCACTCCAGCGATCTCCCCGGCCCTAGCTGTCTGGTCGAAGTGGCGAGACCTGATGCCGGAGACCGCAGCCAAAGTTACGATTCAAGGCCCTGCAGGCTTCTGTTCTTCGTTCCACTACCAGATCGCGGCTTTCATCGCCTACGTGCTCATCGTTCTTCAAGAGAAACATGACTCGAAGAGCAAGATCGGTCATTCCCCCAAGCCACTTGACGCGCACCAGGGGATCATTCGCAAAGCGGGCGTCCCTGACTTCAATGTTTTCGGTTACGGTCTGGCGCAACTGGCCAGCTACGCGCAAGCGGAGTGGACCGCCACCTTTATTCCATGCCCTCTGGAGCAGCGCCTCCGCTCTCTATTCGTTGCCATTCACCGAATCTCCAACAATGAGCCGGCACGTCAAGCGATGGTTACGGCGCTCTTCGAGTGCGCCCTTTGCGTTGCGTCTCACCCCAGCATCGACAGTCAAATGTTGAGTGCGCTGAATGTGTGCAGCAACCGCACGCCTGCTCAACACCCCAGTTCCCCGAGGCTGGAAGGCATTTTTGACAACTGGGACTTCACTAACGATTATTGGCTCGAGTCATTAGTCGAGCACCTCAAGGTTGACAGAGACGCCTACAAGCGCGATGCAGCGCGGGCCACCAAGGACTACTCCGTTCTCGTCGGCGTCACTGACCCAATTGTCCCCATTGAGACCATACGCATTGAGTCGCCTGAGTCACTGCTGTTCGATCTGTGGGCCTGGCAGGACTGTGAATCATCGAAGGAGCATCGCGGGTTTCCTCTCGTCTGGATCGATAGCGGTTGGATGAATTCAGGATTTGAGCTGCACCTTGATCCATCAAAGCGAGAGTCGCTCAAGCCGCTTGCGCAGCAGGTTGCCGGCCTTGGCCTGCCTGACTCCGGGCGAATCGGCGAAGCTGGTTGGTGTCTGACCTACCCTGCTGATTCCAAGGTCAAATCCGATGTCAGATATGGCCTCAAGAAGAAGCTGTTTCCTGAAGGCGCCGACTTCAAGGCCGAGTATCTTCCAGTCTTGTGCGCAAGCGATCAGTCTCATCCACCGAGGATTCCGGTGAATTGGAAGAACAGCATGCCGCCCATCGAACAGGCCATCCGCGACAGCGAGCTTGAATGCCCCAAGAAGCAAACCCTCGAGATTGTGAAATCGTGCAGGCCTACAAGTGATGCCTATCTTTGGGCCGAGGTCGAGTTTGCAGAAATCAACATATACAAAACGTGGGCTGGGGACGAAATCGCAACCATCCTATACTCCCTGCTCCGTCCTGCTCCTGAAATGACCCTGCCAAACGACTTTCTTGCCCACCATGTGCATCGCTGCCCCGGCATGGTGTGCACATGGGCAAGAGAAGGCATCGTGGTCGCGCATTATGGGGATAGGGAGTCGAGGAATACCGTTGAGGCGCTGAAAAAAAAGATCCTTGTAGCTGCCAAGTTGGAAGGCGAATTGGAATATCTAATGGCCTCCACGCAGGAACCAAAATCCCGTTCCCAAACGGAAAGTCGAAAGGGCCGAGTCAAAGACGTCGTCAAAGAACACCTCTGTCTCCGCCAGAGCCTCGCTGAGCCGGAACTCCGCCCTCTGCGCGGTTTCCTAGAACGTCGTCATGCCCAAGAGATCTATGACGCATTTCGTCAGTTCGAGGCCGATGCGAATCAACTGAAGACAATGGAATCCATGGAACGCTCAAGCGGCCGGCTGGACTGGCTGGAAGCTGTTCTCTTTGCCTTTGCCATCACCGAGGCCGGTCATATTCTGGGCGAGGCCCTTCTCCCTGGCATTTGGGTCGCCATCACTGTTGGCACTTCCATTGCTGGTGTCTTCGCGGCGGTGCTCTTTCTCCTGCTTCCCAACTGGGAATGGTTTCGCAAGTGCCACTCAGAAAGCATTGGCAAGACAATTCTTATCGTTGTCTTCGCATTCATCTACATCGGCGCGCTGATTCTAAGTTGGTTTCATCCGGGAGGCATGAAGGACCCATCTCCCCTTCCCGCGAATTCGCCCATTCCAGTCTGCATGCTGCCGCACAATCCCATGGCTCCATCCCAACCCATTCCCGCCTCCGTGCCAACTGCTGCCAACCCAGCCAAATTGAAGGCTGCCACCCCGCATCCCCCGATTGCAACCAAGCCATGACCGACGCAGAAACTGTGCAGCGACCGTCCGCGTCGCCGCCCGCGAAGCCGTTCTATTCAACTCCGCCGCTGCGCATTGCGCGCCTGCTCTTCGAACTATTGCCCACTGCGTCCCTGCATCTGCCGCTTGAAACCCGCGGGAACGTCCTGCGCGGCGCTTTCGGCACGGTCTTTCAGCGTACTGTCTGCAACCCCGGCTGCCCCGGTACGGCCACCTGCCCCAATCGCGCCACCTGCGCGTATGCCATGCTCTTCGAGCCGGGATGGCGCGTTCAGTCGGGTGAAACCAACGGCACAGACGCGCCCCGCGGCTTCCTCTTTCGCCCCACCCAGCATCCCGATCCAGATTTCGGCCCAGACCAGCCGTTTCACTTCGAGCTGCGCCTCTTTGGCCAGGCCATCGAGGTCGTCCCTTTCTTCATCCGTGCCTTCCAGGCGCTCGCGCGCCAGGGTCTACACGGCACGCCTGTTCACCTCTCCGCCGTCCAAACACTGGATTGGGCCGACGCCTCGCGCGGCGAGCTCGTATCCGCAGGCAAGGTCACCCGCAACCAGCCCCTCGTGCTGAGACTTGGCGATCTGCGCCTTCCGCCGCTGCCTAAAGGCCCCATTCGCATCGACTTCCTCACCCCCACATGGCTTCGCCACGACGACAAGGACCAACGAATTCCCACCCTGGAGGCGCTTGTCTGCCGACTACGCGACAGAATCTCTTCTCTTTCGCTACTCTATGAGGACCGGGAGTGGCAGGCCGACTACGGAGCGATGGGCCAGCTAGCCTCTAAGGCCGAGATCGACTTCTGCCATGGCGGCTGGCGGCAGGACAAACGCCGTTCCTCGCGCACTGGTCAGGTCATGCCACTGGCCGGCTTTCTTGGCACCATATTGTATGACAAGGTTCACCCCGCTCTCTGGCGCCTGCTCAATATGGGTCAGGAGTTGCATGTTGGGCGGCATACCGTTTGGGGAAATGGCGCATATCGACTGGTTTTGGACGAATGAGCCACGACTCTACCAATTGCCTTGGAATCAATGGCTTATAGACTCGAGCTGTTAACTGACTGGTAAATGAGGTCTGCAAGGGACAGGCAACTCTATGATAGAAAACAGGTTATTGGCAAAGCGGCCGGAGTCGATTGCACCGCAAATGGTGCTGCCCTCAAGACTTTTTGCACGGTCTGCCAAAATAGCCCTGGAAATATCTGAAAACAAGGGGCTAGAATTAGGTGCTGTCCCGAACACCTCGCCGCGTA
>PMWR01000334.1 GCA_003166055.1 Acidobacteriaceae bacterium | reverse complement strand
CTGGTATACGGCCAGAGCATCACGGACGGCTGCATCGACTGGGCAGAAACTCACACGCTGCTGACCGAGTTGGCCGCAGCCGTCCGCGCAAGGCGACTGACAACTGAAAACTGAAAACTTACAACTTACAACTGCCTTCTCAATGCTGCTGGCCGGCGATAACCCGCACCCGCTGCCGAGTCAGCCGGACGCGGCACACTGCAACTCCCGGCCCTGCGCCGCAACTTTGATTCCTGATGCCGATCCACGTCACCTGCGCGGGACTTAGGTTCCAGGCCGTGGCATTTGCAGCATTGTGGGTTTGCTCCATGAAGTCGGCGGCGTTCAGGTCGGCATCCGCGGCGTCGGCATTCAATTGCTGGCAAACGTCCTGGGGCGGCGGGGGCTGATCGGCCGGGTGATCGCAGTAGTCCTCATCGTGCATCAGCACATATTTCCTGCCGTTGTCGGGAATGAAGTAGCGCGTCGTCACCGGCGGAATGCCCTCCTGTGTGGCCCACTGAATCACATCCGAGGCAAAGTCCAGAGGCAGTTGAGTCATGGTCAGGGTGGTGACCTTCAACTGCCGGGAAAAGATGGCCAGCGTAGGAGTTGGTTCGCCGTTGGTGGGATGGAAGTACACGCCGCCCAGCGCGATCCCATCTTTCAGGTCGAACCACATGAAGCCGCGGCCATGCAGATATGGCCCTTTATTGCCGGGAACCATCACGTAGCGCCCATCGCGCACATCTACCATGCGCAGCGATCCGTCGAGCATCTCGTCTCTGGCATCGGCGAGGGGCATGTCGCGGCCGTAGTGATACTCGGAGTTGGGCGTCACCCGCTTCATCAGGGCGCGGAACTGCTTGTCTTTGAGCAATTCCTTTACCGGCCTGCCTGCGTACGCGCTGAGAAACGTGAGTTGGTCGCTGGGGATGGTGTTCTGAAAAGCAACCGGCGGGGGTGGAGGCGGTTCGAGCTGGGCCTGTGCCGGCGCGGGGTCCTGTGCTGATGCGGGCAAAGTCGCCGGAATCAGCGCTGCGAAAACCAAGGCGGCAAAAGCGAGCACGGCGGACATGAAGGTGGGGAAGACCTTCCCGAGGTGGGAAGATCCTGAAAGGAATCTCATCGCGTGACCTCCCGGTTTCAAATTAAACCCGAATCTGCGATTTAAGTTGTTATTTTTTTTGCCGAGTTTCCGATCGTCGACGCACGCGGCACGGAAACACGGATGCGCGCGACGAAACGCTTTCATCCAAAATGGCTTAACCGCTGGGTCGAGCGCGTTGCGCGCGCCTAGCCTGGCTGAGTATCCTAACTCAGCAATTGGGCGAAGCCTCCTGCGCGGTTGTCGGAAAGAGATTCATGGACGTACTGAAGCGGCTCTTCGAGCAGCATTACAAGTTGCCGGCCGAACACGTGCAGCCGCTTCAGGGCCAGCTTGGCGGCTCAGGACGCGCGATTCTGCGCCTTACCGGTGAGGGAATCAGCGCCATCGGAATTGTCTACCCGGTGCGGGAAGAGAATATTGCCTTCCTCGGATTCTCAAAGCATTTTCGGCGGCGTGGATTGCCGGTGCCTGAGATTTATGCGGAGAATTTGAATGAGAACGCATATCTCGAAGAAGACCTGGGCGACACTACCCTCTTCGAGTTTCTCTCCGCAAATCGTGTTGGCGCCGCGATCGGTCCCGAAGCGATCGAAGCCTATCGCAAGGTGGTGGCCGTGCTGCCGCGTTTCCAAGTCGAGGCAGGCCGCGATTTGAATTACAAGGTCTGCTATCCGCGCGCGAGCTTCGATCGTCAGTCCATTGCGTGGGATCTGAACTANNGTGCCCTTCAACGAGCAGGCTCTGGAGCAGGACTTCAGTCGCTTGACAAAGTTTCTGCTGAGCGCGAGTCACGATTATTTTCTCTATCGGGATTTTCAGTCGCGCAACGTGATGCTGCGCGATGGGCAGCCGTATTTTCTTGACTACCAGGGCGGGCGCAAGGGCGCGCTGCAATACGACATTGCTTCGCTGCTCTACGACGGCAAGGCCGATCTGCCGCCGGAGCTGCGCCAGGAGTTGCTCGACCACTATCTCGATTGCCTGGGCGGGTTCATTGACCTGAAGCGCGAAGTCTTCATGGAGCACTATTACGCCTATGTGTATGTGCGCATCATGCAGGCGCTGGGCGCGTATGGGTTTCGCGGCTTCTTTGAGCGCAAGCCGCATTTTTTGCAGAGCGTTCCGTTCGCGCTCAAGAATCTGCGCTGGCTGGCTCATCATGTCGAGCTGCCCATCGCGTTGCCTGCGTTGATGGACGCGTTTCAGGGCATGCTGGCGTCGGAAAAGCTGCAGAGTCTGGCCTCGTCTGCCGAAGGCCTGGCGGTGCGCGTTTTCAGTTTTTCGTTTCACCGCGAAATGCCTGTGGATGAGTCCGGCAACGGCGGCGGATTTGTCTTTGACGCGCGCAGTATTCCCAATCCGGGGCGCGAAGAACAGTTCAAAACGCTCACCGGCAAGGACGCGCCGGTGATTGACTACCTGAACAGCCAGGCGAGCGTACACCAATTTTTTGCCAATGTTGTTTCGCTGGTCGACAGCACCGTGACAACGTATCAACGCCGCGGATTCAAGAGCCTGATGGTCTCGTT
>PMWR01000073.1 GCA_003166055.1 Acidobacteriaceae bacterium | reverse complement strand
GCTTTAGTGAAGTAATCCATGTCTCGGATGGGACGCCCGCGCTCGTCACCTCGACGCCATTCAACTTCAGCGAAGTGGTCCGCATCTCCGATGACCTGGCGGTTTCAGTTTTGGGGAGCGGCGCTGATACAACGAAGCTGCTGGCGTCGGCGAGTCTGGTGACCGTGGGCAGCGTCGTAACGCTGAGCGCGACGGTGCTGCCTGCCGTCAGTACTCCACCTCCAACGGGCATTGTCAACTTCTATGAGGATGGCGCGCTGCTGGGCACTGTAATGCTCTCTGAAAATGTGGCGACTTACAACACACCGGGGTTGACAGTTGGCACTCATGACTTCCAGGCTCAGTATCTCGGAAATACAATCCTGGCGGAGAGCAGTTCCGGCCTGGTGCCGGTGACGGCGACGACGCAAAATGTTTTGACAGTAACGGCGCAGAACGCGTCGCGCAACTTTGAGATACCGAATCCAGCCTTCAGTTACAACATAACGGGTTTCGTCAACGGAAATACTCTCGCGGTGGTCAGCGGCGCTCCAGCGTTGTCGACCAAAGCAGTTTTGAACTCGCCGGCCGGGAGCTACCCGATCACTGCGGCGATTGGAACACTTTCAGCTCCGCCAAACTACGCTTTTACATTTGTCAATGGGACCCTCACGGTGAACTCCGGCGCGCCGCAAACGATCACCTTCCTGCCGATTCCGACGCTGCCGATCACGGAGGTTCAACAAATCACGCTGACGGCACACAGCACTTCCGGCCTGCCGATCCAGTATTCGGCGAGCGGCCCCGCGACGATCCAGGGCAGTACGTTGTTGCTTACCGGGGTCGGCGCCGTGAATGTAACCGCGTCCCAGCCCGGCAACTCGACCTTCGCTGCCGCGACTTCGGTCGTGCAGAGCTTTACGGTGGTAATGCCATGACGACAATGAAGAACATTCCAATCAACATCGTTGCCTCTGGCCTGCTAACGGCCCTGACTCTACTCGCCAGCGGATGCGTGAGGAGCCTGAACCTCGGTACCCAGAAACCGGCTGTGCGGATCGACGGCAAGGTGCAAACAGGTCAGCAGCCCGTAGCGGGCGCGGCGATTCAGCTCTACGCTGTGGGAATTACTGGCATTAAATCAGCCGCAACTCCTCTGCTTGCGGCCGCGGTCATCACTCGCAAGAATGGCAGCTTTACAATTGCCAACTGGAACTGTACTTCGAATACGGCTGCTTACGGGACTAATCCGCAGCTTTACGTGGTAGCTATCGGCGGGAACCCCGGCCTGGGTAAAGATAGTAACAATAGCGCATCGGCCATGATGACGGCGCTCGGGCCGTGCGACAGCCTCAACGCATCAAGCTCTATATCCATCGACGAAGTCACCACCGTTGCCTCCGTTTATGCACTCGCGCCTTTCATGGCCGACTTCAACCATATCGGTGCGCAGGGAGCGAGCGCTGTCGGATTGGTCAACGCGTTCAAGACCGCTGGCATCCTCGCGAACACGACCGCGGGCACCGCGCCTGGAGCTGGATTGCCAACGAACGCGACCGCGCCCGTTGCGGAGATCTACGCGCTCTCGGATTTGATTGCGTCATGCATCGACTCAAACGGGTCCGACGCCGACTGCGCCGGCCTCTTCGCCGCAGCCACGCCGCCTGGAGGTTCCGCGCCCGCCGACACGATTGCCGCGATGCTTAACATCGCACATCATCCCGGCAGCAACGTCGGTTTGCTGTTCAATTTGATTCCGGCGATCCCGCCCTATGAACCGGCGCTGACGACCGCGCCGAAAGACTGGACGATCACTTTGAAGTTCACCGGAGGTGGGCTCAGCTCGCCGACCGGAATTGCGCTCGACGCGCAGGGCGACGCATGGGTGGCGAACGCGGGCGGCAACACCGTTACGGAGCTTGGAAGCACCGGCGTGCTGTTGACTGGAGCCACCGGCTATACCGACAAGAAGTCTATCTTCGGCGCACAGGCCATCGCGGTCGACAAAAGCGGCAACGTCTGGATCGCGGACACGCTGCTCAACTCGGTGGTGGAACTGAAGGTAAGCAACGGTGCCGTGCAGTCGAGCGCAACCTATACCAGCGGCGGCATCAGCGGGCCGATAGCGATCGCAATCGACAGCCAGAGTCATGTCTGGGTGAGCAACTTCGCAGGCGGGTCAGTAACGGAGTTAACCAGCGCAGGGATGCCGGTCGGTTTGAGCCCGCTCACTGCCGGCGGTACGCTCGAGAACCCTGCCGGCGTTGCCATCGACACGGCAGGCGATGTGTGGGTCACCGACAATAGCGCGTCCATTGTTGCGGAGTTCGCCAACAACCAATCGTTGCTGAGCGGCGAGGGATTCACAGATAACGCCATCCTCGCGCCCACGGCGATTGTGCTCGACGAGAGCGGTAAGGCCTGGGTTGCCGACAGCGGCAATAACGCGATTAGTCTCTTTGCTGCAAATGGCAACCCGCTGCCAGCCTCGCCGATCAGCGGCGGCGGACTCAACATGCCAGCCGCGGTAGCCGTGGATGGACAAGGCGTTGTGTGGGTCGCGAATCCGCAAACCGCCGGAAGCATCTCTGAGCTCGCATTCAGAGGCGTCGCGATCCTGTCCCCGCCAACCGGATTCGCAGTGCTGAATACACCCTCAGCGATTGCGGTAGATGCCTCGGGGAGCGTTTGGACAGCCAACTCGGGCGACAACAGCGTTTCAGAGATTGTCGGAGTGGCTGCACCGACCCTCACTCCGATAGCTGCCCACGCCGGACCGTAGGAACTGGACGCGAATAGCGCGGCTGCTTTCACCGGGAGGCTGACCTGAGCCCCTGGATTCGTCCGATTCGGAATTCAATCTGGACGACGGTGAGGCGCCAATGGACGGCCTTGTTCCCGAGACGGTTTTCAGAGTGACGATGAGGTGTCCCTCGCCAAATTCCGTCTGCCTATATTTTCATAGCTTTCCAGCTAACACGAATCAGGCGATCCATCCGACTCTTAACCGTTAAGACATCGTGACTCTTGTTCAATTTTTCGGCCGGATGGAGGTTTGGCGAAGGACAGCAAGCTAGAAAGACAATGTGTCAGACTATCTCGCATATAGTCTTGTGCCTCCGCAGAGCTTCATACGGGTGAAAAATTAGCTTGGCTCTTGCACTCAGCGGTCGCTTTGAAAGCAGTTTTCGCTCCGAAAGAAGTCATTCAATGGCAGGACCGCAATGAACACGCGGCGAAGCACACCCGCCAAACAGGCACAAACCGAACTACGCAGGTCGATTTTTCCAACCTCGTGCGACAGAGCTTTCCGGTTGCGCATGGATCCTGGGGCCATCCTGTTAAGCGAGTTCAACTGAGCACCATTCGTAGGTCAGCTCATAGCTCGCCGCCCTAACGATCTTCTCCATCCTATAGAGGATGCCGCTGAACACGCCGCTCAAACTGAGTTCCTTACCGCATTGCCGTGGCACAAGCCCGGCTGGTTGCCGTTAAACGAAGGGTTGTAGGTCAATTCAGCTTCAGAGCATATCTTGAGATGCCGTCGTGGTCAGGAATTCGCAGAATTCTCCTTCGCTTAGCTGACTGACGATTTCGCCTGCTCGCCTGAATCTGCACAGTCTCCCCGCAGGCGATTGGTGTAGTCAAATTCGTAGCAGCCAAAGCCACCAGATTCATTGAAACATTCAATAATGACGCGACTTCGGGGTCTAGGGAACATGGTTAAATACCAAGTGCTCTAGTATCTGCGCCCACAAACTATTGATTTTCTTGGTCGGGGAGAGAGGATTTGAACCTCCGACCCCCTGGTCCCGAACCAGGTGCTCTACCAGGCTGAGCCAC
>PMWR01000264.1 GCA_003166055.1 Acidobacteriaceae bacterium | reverse complement strand
ACAAACAAAACTTTCATACCCAACACCTCAGCGGGAGGCGACCTCCCTGCAACGCCCCCTCCAATAAGAACAAGAACGAAAGCGTAGTCGAAGGGCAATTTGATGCTATAGAATCCTTGACATAAGATTCTAGTCAAGGCGGATTGACCTCTATGTGGCTTTTGGAACGCACCGCCGCATTCTTGTTTGGTGCAGTCCTTCTTGCTCCCGCGCTCGTCGCTCAGGCCGGGCCTGCTTCCAACTCTGCCCAGGGGCTCAGCGATTGTGCCGGCAAGGCGCGCAACGCCAGGGGGTCGAAGGTGGGGCATCTGGACGATGGGTGCCGACAGCTCGGATATCAAGTACGACTGCTTCGAGGGGCGAAATCCCGTCGATATCCACGGCAACTCCTGCACGGCTGCTGTGAAGTTTACGGGGCCGGTGAAGGCGGGGACCTTTTAGTGAGTGAATTGCCGAGCGTCTTGCATCCCACTCACGTCGCAAGGATCGCCCCATGAACGGGGCACTCGGTAATGCTGCTGCTATCCTGTCTCGACTTTCCTCATCCTTAGCAAAACGAAACGAGGTTCTTATGCGGTGCCAAATCGTGAAGCGCAAGGTCGCATCTTTGTACCTAGCCGCAAGCGTCGTCGCTTGCTTTGTCCTTGCGAACGCCGCACGTTGCCAAGTTCCCGCTGTAGGAACCCACTACTCCGTTACGGGCCGTCTCAAATCGATTTCCTCCAACACGCTGGTGGTGACGCAAGGCGGCAAAGACCTAATCATTTCATTGACCCCTGACATTAGAATTCGATTGCTGCCGACGGGAATGTCACTCAAGTCGGCGACGCCCGCAACGCTAACAGACGCCGTCGCCGGAAGCGATGTCCGCCTTTCCGGATTCATCGCATCTCCGCCCGTCTTCCTTACAGCGGACCAAATGGTCATCCGCGTGGCAATCCCAGGGCCGGTAGCACTCGAACCACTGCCGGACGTGCCGAAAGCGTTGGAAGACAAGCTTATCCGCGGCCTGGCTGCTTTGCCCAATCACGTCACCAGCTCCGACTTGGCCCTCTTCAGCGGTTGCCGCTCTACGCCGGATGGCCCTGAGTCTCAGGATCGAATTGCCCTACAGTGCGCGAGCATTGGCGGCGACTCCATGACGTTCATCAAATATGACTCAAGCCTCGATAAAGGATGGGGCGCGAAGCATGGCTATCTCGAGATTGCCCACAAGCTCATGGTTGCAGCCTACATGCGCGCCTGCGCTTTCGGACAAGCAGGCAGCTGCGATGTGTATGCTCAAAGCCTCGCAGAGTCGAACAAACTCGCAGAAGCACGCGCGATCTGGCAATCCACCACATGCTGGACTGACGGTTGCCACGAAAGCCTGCAAAAGAGCGGCGCAGTCGTATTCGATCCGCCCCTTGATCCCCCGCCTTTCGTCAACGCAGAAATTGTCAACCATTTTGACAATCGTGATAAGAAATGGCTCCAGAGCTGTCTGCATATGCCGAGCCAGATGGAACCTACAGAAACGCTCGGAAGCTCGTGTGCGGTGGTTGCGTCGCAAATGGGCCTAGATTCGCACGATGAGCATGAGTGGGCAGCAAAACACGGCTACTTCAAAGAAGAGAGTGCGCTCACCGTAGCGTTTTACAAGCGCGGCTGCACCTTCGGTGACGGAAGCGCTTGTTTCAACTATATCAATACGATCCGAGATCCTGCCGAAGAAGCTCGACTTCGACAGTTGCCACAGTGCCAAGCAAGTGATCTTTGCCGGTCGAATGGAGCTATCCAGATGGCAGAGATCAGGCAGCGTGAAGCGGAAAAGAAATCCAACACGCTCGACGTTCTTAACGCTGTCAATGGAGCTTTGGGCGCGGTCAACGATACCCTTGCGCAAGCTAATGCCCAACAAGCCGCGCAGAACGAAGCACGCATGCAACAAGCGCAAGCCCAAGTCGACGCCAACAACGCCCGCCGCGCCCAGCAAGCGGTAGCCGCCACCAGCACGCAGACGAAGACGTTCTCCGGCCCCACGGCGAATGGGGCGATCCGCAAAGAGACGCTGGTGGGCAACAACAGCACGGGATGGACCGATACGATCCAGTGTTTCGCTGCCGGGGCGACGGTGCCGTACGAGTCCTTCAGCCGGAGTGGGCCGACGGAGTTTATCCAAAACATACCTGCGTGCCAGCCGCCGCCGTCCCAGCCGACGACGGCGTCGTCTTCACCCACGGCCGCTCCGCCTGTCCCCTACCAGAAGCCGCCCTCGACCGGCGGCACCGTCGTCGCCACCCTCTGCCCGGCCTCCGGCTTCTCCGGCATGCGCCAGACCGGCGACATCGCCGTAGGCATCCCCTGCACCCCCGGCCAACCCATCTCCGGCGGCAACAGTTCCAGCAGCAACGGCTCCAGCAGCTCCGGCTCGGGCCACGGCACCGCCGGCATGACCATCGCCGACCCTCTCAAGCAATGCATCACCCAGTCCTACGACCACGACGACCTCACCTTCACCAACACCTGCAACGTCACCGTCTACACGGAGTGGCACATCGGCCCTCATTTTGGCAGTTGGAACATCGATCCCGGCACCTACCAGCACACCGGCTACACCGGCGCCGACGTAGCCGCCGGCGGAGGTGACACCTACTACGTCTGCCCCAAAAACTACTCGCCCGTGGACAGCTCCTACCGCCGCATCACCACCTCAGTCTCCAACTACACCTGCCGTCAGTTCTAGACACCTAACTGCAGCCGCTCTTAGACATGTCGTTCGAGATGAACTTCATGTATTTGCGTCAAAAGGCCCCTCTCATGCGGCCCAACAGACTCGGCGTGTTGCGGCACTTAGCCGCCACGCAGACATGATCCCTTGGACTCATCCGTTGCTCGCCAATCAGGCCCGAATCCGCCTGTAGCCGAAGCCGAGCAACTTCCAGAACACGTTTCAGCGAACCCGCAACCACTACCTTAGGCAGATAGTGGCACCCGGCGGGCAATTCAATCTCATGAATCGGACGGCTTACAGATCAGGCGTCCTCCTGCGGTTGAATCTGCGGAG
>PMWR01000552.1 GCA_003166055.1 Acidobacteriaceae bacterium | reverse complement strand
AAGCAGCTTATAGAAATGCGGGTACAAGCGTAATTTTGGCATGGTATGATTGCTCGCCAATCGCCAAAGGGATCATCGCGAAAATCTGAAAAGGAGCTACGGGTATGATCGCTTCCCCGGTTTCCCGCATCTTGCGCTGGACATTTCCCCTGGTCCTGGCCGCGGTCTTCGCCGTTTCAGCAGGGGCGCACGCGCAATCGCTCGACTCCCACCACCCTGCGCCGCTGCAGCCGGGCGAGAACGACGGCACGGTAGACAACTTTGTGGGCAACAACTACTTCTATCTGACCGGCGGTCCGGGCGCGGTGACGATTGTGGTGAACTATAAGTCGATGGGGTTGCTGGGGAATGCGCAGCGCTCGTCACTCAATATCGAGCTGAGCGACGATAAGCGCTCCTGGGTGGAGAAGAGAACCATCTCGTCGCTTGCCTCTTCAAACTCGACCAAGATGGTAGGGAATCTGAAGGTGCCGACGCGTCTGATTCTTTCCGTTATGCCGCCTAGCGGGGGGCTGGTGCGCATGGGCGGTGACTACGCGGTAACGGCGACGGGGGCGGTAAAGTTTGATCCGGCGCCGAGCCCGACCGAGCTGATCGTGGGCACGTATACGCCGATGGTGGTTCACGACAACGAGGACACCTCGGCGAAGTTTGAGGCCAACGGCACTCTGGAGTTTGCCAGCGGAACGATGGGGCGGTGGAAACTGTTCGATGCCGGTTCGCACATGTACACGGTGCAGTATGCCAACACACGGATGAGCCTGAAGCTGATTCCGGGGCGCGGATTGGTGGATGCGCGCGACACTTCGAGTATTGTTTTTCAGCGCAATCGTTGAGGGCGAAGAGCAGGGAACAGGGAGTAAGGATCCTCCGGCAGAGCCGGAGGCTTTCGGTTGCTGGCCCCTCAAAGGGGCCTGATCGCAACCGGTGAAAAGCAAAAGCAACCGCAACAGAAACAGGGTTGCTAAACAATCGGCTTCGCCAAAGCGCAAGCAACAGCGGGAGGTATACTCCCGGAATTCTCAAAGTTCTACTGCCACCGCGGCAGAGCCGGGGGATCCCCCTTTGGAATTAGAGAACGGGCGCGCTGCTGCGGGCGATTTGTTCCGTCAGGGCTGGCCTGACCTTGTGCTATAGTTGCGCCTTAGATACCCCCCATGGAGATGCACGTGACTCTTGGACAGTTTCTTGGCAAGCAATTCATTCGGGTCATCGAGTGGAATGAGCCGGAAGACGGCATTCTGGCGTATCGCTTTCCCATGCGCGATCTGGAGATTGAAAACGGCGGAAAGCTGACGGTGAGCGAGTCGCAGATGGCGGCATTCGTGAACGAAGGCAAGATCGCAGATGTCTTCACCCCCGGCCTTTATACGTTGAACACGCGTAACCTGCCGCTGCTGACCGATCTGATGAACTGGGACAAGGCGTTTGAGTCGCCGTTCAAGTCAGAGGTTTACTTTTTCTCGACGCGCCTGGAGATGGACCAGAAGTGGGGCACGGCGACACCGATTACGATTCGCGACAAGGAGTTTGGCGCAGTGCGGCTGCGTTGCTACGGCATCTACTCTTATCGCATCGCCGACCCGAAGGTGTTTTTCAACCAGGTGAGCGGCACGCGCGAGGTCTACCGCGTGGAAGATCTGGAAGGCCAGTTGCGCGACACGATCGTTGGGCGGATGGGCGAGATTTTTGCAACCAGCGATCTGTCGTTCCTTGACATGACGGCGAAGCAGGGCGCGCTGGGCGACAAGGTCATCGAGCAGATCAAGCCGAGTTTTACGGCGTTGGGGTTGGCGCTGAATACGTTCGTGGTCCAGAATATTTCGCTTCCCGATGAGTTGCAGAAGATCCTCGACCAGCGGATCGGGATGAACATGGTGGGGGACCTGGGCAAATTTACGCAGTTTGAGGCGGCGGAATCGCTTGATATTGCGGCGGCTAACCAGGGCGGCGCGGCCGGGATGGGCATGGGATTGGGCGCGGGCGCGGCAGTGGCGCAAACGCTGTCGAATTCGCTCAGGTCGACGTTCAGCACAGCGGCCGCGGCAAGGCCGGTTGCGACGGGGCCCGTTGCGGCTGCTGTCGCTCCGGTGACAAGCGCGGATACGAAGTTCTGCATCGAGTGCGGACAACCGATTCCTCAACGCGCGAAGTTTTGCGCAGAATGTGGAAAGCCACAATGAACTGTCCTTCATGCGGTGCGCCGATGCGCCTCAAGCCGGATATGGTCACGTTCAAGTGCGACTACTGCCAGAACGTCTTTGCTCCGGCGCCGGACGACGATGGCGTGTGCGTGCTGGGCGAGACATGCGACCAGATGTGCCCGCTATGCAGCATTGCGCTGGAGCATGCAACGGTTGCCAAGACGCGCATCCGGTACTGCACCAAGTGCCACGGCATGCTGATTCCGATGGATATATTGCCTGCAGTGATTGAAGATCTGCGTGCCGGTCTGACGTCGACTGTGATTCCTCCGCCGGCCGATCCGAGCGAATTGCAACGCAAAATCAACTGCCCGCAATGTCATCGTCGTATGGAGACGCATTTCTACGCTGGTCCGGGGCATGTGATCGTGGACTCCTGCGAGCAATGCTGCGAGGTTTGGCTGGATGGCGGGGAACTGATGCGCATTGTGCACGCGGCTGGCGAGGATACTGTCATGAGCAGCCTGCCGCCGGCGCCGATACCGGGCGATCCTGGGTGGGTTGGAAATCCGTATGGAGAAACAGTCTCGGACCTTGCTACCGACACCATCATTGACGCGCTGGGGCGAACGCTTCTGGGGTGAGAGAAGCAGGGACTAGCCACCCCAGCGACGAAGACCTGTCGCCGGGGACCCCGGCAGGGAATAGGGATTAGGCATTAGCCCGTTGCATGCTTCACTCAAAATGGTGCCGGAGATTGGCTCGATATTGTGGTACCATTTCGGCAATTGGCGACTCCTCTTCAGCCAATCTCAAGTTCAGATCTTTCCAGGAGGTCAGCAGATGACTCAGTCTTCGCGACGCAGTTTTCTTAAAACCGGACTTGCCGCGGGCGCGCTTGCCGGCGCAGCCGGTCTTACGCTGAATGCGGAGACGCCGAAAGCGACGGATTGGGTGGCGCTTGGACGGTCGAACGTGAAGGTAACGCGGCTGGCGTTTGGTTGCGGCAGCATGAGCGGCCAGGTGCAAATGGGGCTGGGGCAGGACGGATTTACGCGGCTGGTGCGCTACGCGTACGACCGCGGGATTCGTTTCTTTGAGACGGCGGAGAGCTACGGCGACACGCCGCGGATGCTGGGCGTGGCGCTGAAGGGGCTGCCGCGGGAAAGCTACCGCATCATGCACAAGGTGACAACCTCCCACGCGGCCGATCCAACCCAGAAGCTCGATGAGTTGTGCAAGGCTGTGGATTTGGAGTACCTCGACATTATGCTGCTGCACTGGCAGCACGCGGCGACCTGGCCTGCGGACACCGCTCATTGGCAGGACGCGATTTTGCAGGCGGAACAGAAGAAAACGATCGTGAGCCACGGCGCTTCAGTGCATGGGCTGCCGGCGCTGAGGCAGGTGCCGGGCAACAAGTGGCTGGATGTGGCGATGATTCGCGTGAATCACACCGGAACGCGCATGGATGCGGAGATTCCCGACACGGATCAATTGGGCAACGTGAGCGAAGTGGTGCAGCATGTCCAGCAGGCGCGGAAGGCGGGCATGGGCGTGGTGAGCATGAAGCTGGTGGGCGAGGGCACGTTCGGCCATGAGGACCGGCAGAAGGCAATGCGGTTCGCGTTCAAGACCGCGGGCGTGGATTCGGTGACGATTGGTTACAAGAATACGCGCGAGATTGACGAGGCTATCGATAACCTGAACCTGGCGCTGGCGTAAGCAGCCTTATGCGTCCGCTTGACGCCGTGGCTGGGTTGCGGTACTTTTTCCTTACACGGGAAAGGAGGTTGATCCAGCTGATGCAAAGTGAATATTCCAGTTGTTTCGTACGTGA
>PMWR01000433.1 GCA_003166055.1 Acidobacteriaceae bacterium | reverse complement strand
AAGATTGTCGATGGCGCCGCGGATCCGTCGGACTACGTGGTCTACGGAACGACGAATGCAGGTTCCACAGCATCGCAGGGCGCGCGCCAGTACCCGGCCGTGACCATCACCGTGGCCAAGCGCAATGGGACAAACGCCACCGATATCTCGAATGCGGTGCTGAAACGCGTGCATGAGATGCAGGGCGTGACCATACCCAACGACGTGACGGTGACCACCACACGGAATTACGGTGAAACCGCGAAGGACAAGTCAGATGAACTGCTGGAACATCTGTTGCTGGCCACGTTGTCTGTAACATTGCTTGTTGCACTTTTCCTGGGTTGGCGCGAGTCAGGAGTTGTGCTTTTGGCAATCCCAGTCACGCTTGCGCTCACCATGTCGGTGTTTTACTTCCTGGGCTACACCATCAATCGCGTCACGTTGTTTGCGTTGATCTTCTCGATCGGCATTCTTGTGGACGACGCCATCGTCGTGGTCGAGAACATGGCGCGGCACTTCCGGCTGCCTGAGAATCACGGCCGGTCGATGAGTGCCGTCGCTGTCGAAGCAGTGGCCGAAGTCGGCAATCCCACGATTCTGGCTACGTTTGCAGTGATCGCCGCAGTGCTACCCATGGCCTTTGTGCGCGGATTGATGGGTCCCTACATGCGGCCCATCCCCGTCGGCGCTTCGGCGGCAATGCTCTTCTCGCTGATGGTTGCATTTGTGGTTTCTCCATGGGCTGCCCTTCGCCTGCTAGGCAAGCATTTTAATGGAGCCAAACCGCTGGAACCGGAAAATGAGAATTGGCGGAGCAGGCTCTATCGCCGCATCATGACGCCGCTGATTCAGTCTCCGCGCAATCGCATTCTGTTCTTCATTGGAGTCGTGGTGCTCCTTCTAGCCTCCGTGGCGCTTGTGCCGCTGGGATTAGTAAAGGTAAAAATGCTGCCGTTCGACAACAAGAGCGAATTGCAGGTAATCATCAACATGCCCGATGGCACACCGCTGGAACAGACAGCGCGTGTCGTACAGGCGCTTGGTGATGAGCTTGCGCGGCAACCGGATGTGCTGAACTACCAGACTTACACGGGAACGTCGGGACCCTATAACTTCAACGGGCTGGTACGCCACTACTACATGCGCCGTCAGCCGAATCAGGCCGACATTCAAGTCAATCTGTTGCCTGCCAGGCAACGCAGCGTACAGAGCCATGCGATTGCCAAGCGGCTTCGACCGCTGCTCGACTCGATCGGAAACGCATATGGAGCGCGAATCCAGGTGAGCGAAGTTCCACCGGGTCCTCCGGTGGTGCAGACTTTGGTGGCGGAGGTTTATGGTCCAGACCTGGCTGGTCAGACCCAGGTTGCACAGCAGATCAAGACCATCTTCCAGCAGACCCCCGGCGTGGTGGATACGGACTGGTATGTTGAAGACCCCCAACCACGCCTCGTCATGCGTGTTGATGAAGTAAAGGCGGCGCAGCATGGCATAGCAGTCTCCGACGTCGCGCATGCCTTGGCGCTTGCCATCTCGGGAACCGAAGTCGGCCTGTTGCACGACCAGACCGCAAGAGAGCCAGTGCCTGCAATTGTCGAGCTTGATCGCGCGGATCGCTCTTCAGAGCAAGGACTGGACAACATCCGCTTGCCCGGCGCCGACGGTGGCATGGTGTCGTTGCGCGAATTGGTCGTCGTCGAACACACGACCATTGAGCCAAGCATTTATCACAAGAATCTGCGCCGCGTGGTGTATGTCACCGGGGACGTGGCTGGGGCGGTGGAAAGCCCGGTCTACGCGATCCTGAAGATGAATAAGGATCTCGACCACCTAACGCTCCCGGCCGGATACACGCTTGCCCGCTATAACGCGTCGATGCCGGAATCTACAGATCACTACTCGATGAAGTGGGACGGAGAATGGCACATCACCATCGAGGTCTTCCGCGATATGGGCCTTGCATTTGCCGCGGTGCTGGTGCTGATTTACGTACTTGTGGTGGGCTGGTTCCGCTCCTTTATCGTGCCGTTGATCATCATGGCGCCCATTCCGCTCACCCTTGTCGGCATCATGCCTGCTCATGCGATGATGGGCGCCTTCTTCACGGCGACCTCAATGATCGGGTTCATCGCCGGCGCCGGCATTATCGTGCGCAACTCGATCATCCTCGTCGACTTCATCGAGCTTCGCATTCGCCAGGGAATGCCTTTGGCCGAGGCAGTGATCGATGCCGGCGCGACGCGCTTTCGCCCGATGCTGTTGACGGCGGCAGCGGTTGTGGTCGGCGCAAGCGTGATTCTCACCGACCCTATCTTTCAAGGGCTTGCAATTTCGCTGATTGCGGGAGCGGTGGCTTCGACATTTCTCTCGTGGCCAACGATTCCGGTGCTTTACTACATGGTTCATTCGCGGCGCAAAGCCGGGTCTGGACATCAGCCCGAAACTGAACAAGGAGATTCCCTATGACGGTCGAATGCGGTGTGCGCCTGATGGCAGGCGTCATGGTGCTGTTGTCGCTCGCTCTTGCACATTTCCTTTCCCTCTATTGGCTCTGGCTGACAGTTTTCGTAGGGCTCAACCTGCTGCAGTCGGCATTCACAAATTGGTGTCCGGCCATGAACATCCTGCGCGCCCTGGGCTTGAAAAATGCCAATTGTGGCGCGGGCAAGTAGGGCTACATGCACGACCGTCGATTTCCTGCATCCGAGGCCTATCGGCTAGAAGATCCTGCACGCAGAGTGTGGCTCCCTCCTGCCGAGGTGCTCGGTGCGTTGCCCCTGCGCTCCGGGGATACGGTTGCGGACGTGGGCGCAGGCACGGGATACTTCTCGCTGCCATTGGCCCAGGTTGTCGGCGCGNNCAGGAAGGATCCGTGTCCAATGTCGAACTGATTCACGCGGAGGCGGAATCGACGGCATTGCCGGATGCCTGCTGCAGCCTCGTTTTCCTGGCAAATGTCTGGCACGAATTCGCAGATCGCTCTACTGTTCTTGAGGAGTCGCGTCGCATTCTCAAGCATCGAGGGCGCATTGCGATCATTGACTGGCGATCGGATGTTGAACGCGAAAACGGGCCGCCGCTGGATCATCGCTTGGACGCTTCGAATGCCGTGATTCTGTTGCGTTCAACCGGATTCCATCAGGTGACAAACGTGAATGTAGGCCGGTACTCCTGGCTCGTTCAAGGGGAGAAACTGCAATGACGGCTCGAAACTGTATGACATGGCCAGTTAGTCCTAGGCATATTCGCGGCGAGCGGGTCAAGGATGAGGTCTACCGCCAAATGTTCCTGCTGGAGGAGAACCGTCCTGGCGCTGAGATGGGCCTCGCCCTGGCTTTGCTGCGCGCATGGCTGGCCGCTGACTCGAAGACGACGAGCGACGAGGAGCGAGATTGGCTGAAGAAAGTGTCCCCGATCTGTCTGGTGATGATCGAGGCTGCATTGCAAACTGCCGGCCCTGAGCATCCGTCTCGGCAGTGAGTTCATTTCGGAACGCCTTACGCAGTGAACAGGGGGGCCGTCCGAGGATCAGCCGCCACTATCTTGCGAGGGGATATACTTGTGTTGTTCTCGATGACCCCTTGCCATGCGACCTGAACTGATCCGAGCCACCGACCTCTTGCGCCGCAACACTCCGGAAGCTGTCGAAGAGGCGATCGGTTTACTGCAGAATACTGTCTATTCCTTCAGCATGAAAGTCTGTGGGCATCCTGAAGATGCGGAGGACACCATGCAGGAAGTGCTCTCCCGTTCTTTGGAGCACTTGGCCAGGATTCAGGATCCGCAAGCTCTTGCCGTCTGGCTTTATACCGTCACTAGGAACCGCTGCTGGCGCATGCGCCGCAAGCCCGCCCACGCCCCGGCGAACCTCCTTTCGCTCGACGAGTTGATGCCCGACAATGAAGAATTGGGGAGATTGCTTGAGGATGCCGCCGTGGGACCGGAAGGCAATATCATCGCGGCCGAGCAGCACCATCTGCTGCACCGGGCGATTCTGCGCGTCCCGCCGGCCCTGCGCATTGTTCTCGTGCTCCACGATATGGAGGAGTTGACCACCGAGCAGGTTGCACAGGTTCTCTCGCTTCAGAAGGGAACGGTTCGGATCCGGCTTCATCGGGCACGTCTAAGCGTGCGCAGTGAGATGAACCAACTTCTGCGGGGAGTTCCTGGAGATCGGAATGGCGCAAAACCCGCCGCGAAGAAGCGACAAGTTGCCAAGGCCAGGAACGGGCAACGTCCTGCGGAATGTCGTGATCTGTTTGCCAACCTCTCCGAATACCTGGATGGCAGAGTGGAATCGCTTACCTGCGAGCAGATGCGCGAACATATCGAGGCATGCCCATCCTGTGTGGTGTTTCTGCGCGACTTGCGCGCTGCCATCGATCGCTGCCGCTCCCTGGAGATTCCCTGCGACCCGGCCGTCGCGCCTCGATTGCGTGCCATTCTCACACGGGAATACCTGCGGATGCTGGTGCTGCCTGCCGCGAAATGAATATGCGCGGCTTTGTAACGAAACGCTCCAGTTGGGTCTTTCTTCTAATGACGAGGAGAAACACTATGGAAGTGAAGATCACGCATCTCGACCATGCTAAATTCGCCATACAGGCCCGATCGCATTCAATTATTTGTGACCAGCCGACAGAGAATGGCGGGGACGACTCCGGTATGACGCCTCCGGAATTGCTTCTCGCCTCGTTGGGGTCTTGCGCGGCCTTCTACGCGGCCCAATATCTGAAGACACGCAATCTCGCGGAAACAGGCGTGAATGTCTGCGTCGAGGCCGAAAAACTCAAGAGCCCCTCGCGACTCGGCAACTTCCAAATCCGCGTCGACAGTCCTGTCTACCTCACGACCGAGCAACGTGAAGGCTTGATGCGCTCCGTCGAACACTGTCTAGTGAGGAACACGCTCCTCAACCCTCCGCAGATCGAGGTCGAGCTCAAAGTTCCCGATCTGCTGGGCAGCGGCATCTGAAACCAATGGACGGATACGATAAGGATCAAGGTCCAAGGCCGCGATTTACTCGATATACTGGTTTCGGAGCCCCACATGAGAATTAGATCGATCGCCACGATGGGAAGCGTTGCCGTTATTACATTCGTGTTGGTCCAATCTCCGGCACGTGCGCAGTCCGCACTCCCGCTCGCTGCGACAACCGTTCCCTCGACCCAACTGATACAGCCGGAAGAACTGAAAACGATGCTGAATTCTACCCGTGTGGTCCAGCCGTTGATCCTGCAGGTCGGTTCGCGCGTCATGTTCGACCAGGCGCATATCCCAACTTCGGAGTACGTAGGACCAGGCTCGCGCGAGGACGGCCTCTACCTGCTTCGCGATCGCGTGAAGACGTTGGCGAAGAACAGGTTCATAGTGCTCTATTGCGGTTGCTGCCCATGGAACCGCTGCCCGAATTTGGGAGGCGCATACAAGACTCTAAGCGGCCTTGGCTTTACGAATGTGAAAGTTCTCTACATCGCGGATAACTTCGGGAGCGACTGGGTGAGCAAAGGGTATCCGGTTGCGCATTAAGCGTTTTAGCGGAACGAGCATCCTTGCGCTCCGATGGGGATTTACGTTTCTGCTCCTCACCCTCGTGCCGCAAGCGGGTGCGCAGACCAGTGGGACACAATCGCTGGTGGGTCGCAGGGCTCCGGAGTTTGTAAGACGCGACCTCACCGGCCATAACCTCGATCTGGCTCGACTACACGGCAAGGTTGTGCTGCTGAACTTCTGGGCCACCTGGTGTGCACCATGCCAAATCGAAATGCCTATGTTTGCCCGCTGGCAAGAGCAATATGGGCCGCAGCAGTTGGCGGTAATCGGGATTTCGATGGACGACGATTCAGAACCGGTCCGTAGGATGATACACGCACAACGCATCGATTACCCCGTTGCCATGGGCGATGCGACGCTGGGTCAGCGCTATGGCGGCGTACTTGGCCTGCCGTTGACCTTCCTCATCGATCGGAATGGGATAGTGCGTGCGAAGTTCCAAGGCGAAACCGATCTCGGTAAAATCGAAGCCTCGCTGCGGAGTCTTCTCGCTACTCACTGACCTTAAGACATCTGGGCCGCTCGGTGTCGCGAATCAGGTCTGGACCGCTCCTGATATTTCAGGCCCAAAATCGACCGGTCATGGAGCCGCACCATCGCAGCACGCAGTAAACTGGGGTTCTAATCATCGAATGGCGAGTCTTGAAAACTTCCGTCTCGTGGTCTTCCGGGCAGTTGCGGAACAGTTCAGCTTCCGCAAGGCCGCCGAAGAACTGTACCTTACGCAGCCCGCTGTGAGTCTCCAGATCAAGGCGCTGGAAGAGGATATTGGTGTTCAACTCTTTGATCGTGCGGGTGCGCACATCACGCTAACGAGTGCGGGACAGGTTCTTCTTAACTATTGTGAACAGGTCAGGACGCTTCTCGCCCAGACCAGGCATGAGATTGCGGCGTTAAGCGGAGAACATGCCGGGCAACTGGCGCTGGGCGCCTCCACAACCATTGCCCAGTATGTGTTGCCTCGGCTCCTCGGAAAGTTTTGCCGGGAACATCCTCGTGTTCATCCGACTCTGATCAGCGGCAATACTGAGCACATTGTTGAAGCCGTAGCGAAGCAGAAGATTTCGCTGGGGTTCATCGAGGGCCCGGCTCGTAGCCGCGAGGTCAATACCAAGCCATTTCTTGAAGACGAACTGGTCCTTATCGCGTCCACCTCGCACGAGTGGGCCGATCAGAATCTGATCTCCTGTGCCGAATTAGCTTCCACTCCCTTGCTCATGCGGGAGCGCGGTTCTGGTACACGGCATGTGATTGAGTTGGCGCTGGAGCGGAAAGGCCTCAAACGCAAGTCGTTGCAGATTGTTATGGAGCTTGATTCAACTGAAGCCATCAAATCCGCTGTGGAAGCGGGGCTCGGAATTGGGTTCGTCTCGCGTTGGGCGATCGCCAAGGACCAGAGGCTCGATAGCAGCTTCAAGATTGTGGAAGTCGAGGGATTGCGGATCAGACGCGAATTTCTAATTGCGCTACAATCCGGTCCCGAGCCGCAGGGCCTGGCCCTTGAATTTCGCAGATTCCTCCTTGCGGGCGCAGGGATCGAAAGAATCCTGCGCACCTCCAAAGGATCACCATCTGCCACGACCGATAAGAAACGCAAATGAGGCATGATTACTTCTGCTTGGACACGGTCATATTCTTTGGAAATACTTGATGTGTGTCCAAAAACATCTTTTTTGCAGGATTAATCCTCGCCGCAAGCGGCTATCTGTCACCACCAGTCGCGCTCGCGGCAGGGCTCATTTACGGATTTACCTTTGTTCACCCCTATCATCTCGATGCCAGGCGGCTGTCGAAGCTTCTGCTCCAGGTTTCCGTTGTCGGTCTCGGATTCGGTATGGATTTGCAGCAGGTTCTGCATGCAGGCCGGTCCGGGTTCATCTACACTGCGGCAAGCATCACCTTTGCCATGCTGCTCGGCTGGGGGCTTGGAAAGATTCTGAATGTGAAGAGAGGGATTTCGTTTCTCATCTCTGCGGGCACGGCAATCTGTGGAGGTAGTGCCATCGCCGCAGTCGCGCCCATTTCAGGTGCGAGTGAAGAGGAGATTGCAGTCTCCCTGGGAACAGTTTTTGTGCTGAACTCAGTTGCCTTGCTCGCATTCCCGCCAATCGGGTCCGCGTTGCACATGACGCAAACGCAGTTTGGTCTTTGGGCGGCACTTGCCATTCATGACACCAGTTCCGTCGTTGGTGCGTCGGCGAAGTTCGGAGTCGTCGCCCTTGCCGTCGGAACAACCGTCAAGCTGGCTCGCGCACTTTGGATCGTACCGATGTCCGTTGGTACGGCATTTGTCTACAAGAGCAAGGCACGCATTCACTGGCCGTGGTTCATTCTTTTTTTCTGTCTGGCAGCTGTTGCCAATACCTACTTTCACATCCTTCAGCCGGTATATCCTTCGCTCAAACACCTTGGCGTCATCGGCTTGACTGTAACGCTATTCCTCATCGGAACCGGGCTATCGAAGGAGACTTTGCGTGAAGTCGGGGTTCGGCCGCTCTTGCAAGGGGTGTTGCTCTGGGTGATCGTTGCTGTGGGATCACTGGCATTGATCCGCTCCGGGTGGATTCACCTGTAGCAGTCCCGAGACAGGTCTCTCGTTTGCTCTCGGTCCAGGCAAGTGGGAACCTCGCCGGTTAATTGGCCGGCTTACAAGTCTGACGACCGAATGGCAGAAAGGCCGGGCACCATCCGATAATGCCAGCCGCGAGAGGGACAGCGTCGATGGCGGCGTGTGAAACACGGTCGTTTTTACCTTCTGATCGTTAGGACCGGGCATTCCGCATCGACTATGATCCGGAAGGCCCCCGATGTTCTCATTTCCATGCTTAGATGCGAAGTCCTCCGAATGCCGAGCACGAGGAGATCGCTAGATCGGTCTCTTATGTGTTCGAGAATCTGATCATATGCCTCGCCGACAGCCACATACGTTCTCGGATGACAGAACTCTTTCGCCTGTTGCGGTACAAGACCATCAAGAGCGCTAAAGAAGCGGGTCTGAAGTTCGGATAGACGATCCGGATGCTCAATGACATCGTCCTGAATCACATTGAGCACATCAATCTTGGCCCCAAACACTTCCGCGAATGTCACCGCATAGGTTGCCGCGTTCGCAGCCGCCGAAGTAAAGTCGGTCGCAAAAAGAATTCTCGCAAATGGAAAGGTCTGTGCAGACACAGGCTTGACCCGCGGTCCAACTGTAAGCGCTGGCCAACGCGTAGATCTTAGAATCTTTTCCGCGATGGAACCAATGACGCCCCTTTCCAACCGCCCTCCACCATGCGTTCCCAAAACGATCATGGACGGCTCGTAACTATCAGCCAGACCCGGAATAACGTCCTTGGGATCACCCTCCAGAAGAGCTGGAATGGCTTCAATAGAGTCCGCGCCTAAAAGAGCAGCCTCTTCGGAGAGCAAACGCTCTAGGTCTTTTCTCTGCTGGCTAATTCGTTTGTCATTAAGCTCAACCTCCTGGGCCGCTTGCGAAAGGGTGAAGGCATGAGCCACCAAAAGCTTCGCTGAGAAGTAGGCAGCTATACGTGAGGCGTAGAGCCCCGCGTTCTGCGCGCAGAAAGAGAAATCTGTTCCATAGACAATCGACTTCAGATTCAATTCGGGTTTGTCACCGATCACCGGCATGGTGGCTATCTCCTCGTAACAAAGCTCAGGATTAGAATGATCAACACGATCACACTCACCGTGGCATAAAGACGGTCCCGCAGAAGGGAGAATCCGACCACACCGAAGATAACGCGGCAGACCGGCGTCGCGATCAGCAACAGGATGCCCAGTTCGATCAGGCTCTGGCTGTCGAAGCTGCTAACACCAGCCAATATCCCGTGAACAGTTTCATATCCGCCTGGAGCAGCATGAAACTGCCGGTAGTCGGGTATGGGACCGCTGAATTGTTTCAGGTACAGAACGCCCCCGAGCAGGACGACCAGTGCCGCGACAGTCACACCGATTTGGAGCATGCGCCCCATTGCGATTTCAAGACGCTGATTCTGTTGAGAAGACACTCAGAGCCTCCCTGTCAGGCCGTTGAAGAGCATTTCTAACCCCAGCGCGACAATGACAATGCTGAATACCATGCGAAGGGTCCTGACATGCGCATTGACCAGGATGCGAGAGCCAACCAGTGACCCAACGAGAACACCCAACATGACCGGCATCGACAACCCCGGAAGAATGTATCCGCGACTCAGATAGAATCCCGCGCTGGCCGCTGCCGTTACGCCGATCATGAAGTTACTGGTAGTCGTCAAGACCTTAAATGGCAGTCTCATGACTTGGTCCATTGCCAGCACCTTCACTGCCCCCGATCCGATCCCCAATAACCCTGACAACGCTCCTGCAAAAAACATGATGCCGAAGCCGGCCGGGACATGTCGAGCGACATGCTCCTCTTTGTCGCCTTTCACAGGATAGGAGTCTCTAAGATTCAATCGGATTGCGAGAGCGTCCGGTTGGAGCCTCTTCGGTTCTGAAGAGGTTTTGTTCAAAGACGCCCACGCCGAGTAAAAAAGCACTACGCCAAAGATCACTCCAATCCAATTTCCTGAGACCTTGGCCGTCAAATACGCGCCAAATAAAGCGCCGAGCGTGGTTGCCACTTCCAGAAACATTCCGACTCTGATATTCGAGTATCCCTCTCGGACATAGGCGGCGGCAGCTCCTGAAGAGGTCGCAATCACAGAAACAAGCGAAGCACCAATCGCATAGTGGATGTCTATTTTGAACAGGACACACAGGACAGGAACGATTACAACGCCCCCGCCCAGCCCCGTCAAAGCACCGAGCAACCCGGCCAGGATCGAAGTGCCAAATGCTCCGAGTGTGAAGGATAGAACACTCATTCAGGAAATTGCCCCCAGGCATTTTTCTGTTTGTGCATTCCCGTTCATGATCGCCGTTCTCGGCTCATCGCTCCCATGACTCATTTCCGAGGTGTGTCTCTTAACCGCTCCATTCTCCCGAAGAGGTTCCAGCAACTGGCCGACAGGTCCTCTTGGATCTGGTCCATTGAGAAGCGCAATACTGAATTGGCGCCGTATGGGACCGTTGTCGAGGGGAATTGCCTTGACACTCCCCAGCTTCAACGCCTTTTCAATCGCAAGACAGGGAGCAAAGCCGACGCCAAGTCCAGCCTCCACCGCGGAAATAATGCCTTCGGTGGAATTGATATCGATGAATGTTCGAAGCTGCTGACGCAAAACGCCATTCCGCTCGATATATTCTTCAACAAATTGACGCATGCCAGAACCCACTTCTCGAAGCAGGATAGGTTCCTGAACCAGTTCCGCGGCACGAACCATCGGCTTTTTCGTCCAGCGATGATCCGGTCTCACAATGAGTGCCAACTCATCTTCTCCAAATGCTTCGATTTTCAAATCCGGGCGATGGGCGGGAGCCTCAATCAGAGCGACTCCTACCTGATGGCTGGTCAGAGACTGCAGGATTTCTGTCGTGCTGCCGCCCACAACATGAATTCGCAGTTTGGGCCAATCCCGCAAAAGAGAAGGAAGGACCTTTGGCAGGAGATAAACGGCAACCGTATGAGAAGCTCCAATACTCAGTTCGGCACCTTCCTGACCTCCGAACGGAGCAAGTGCGGCAATTGCGTCGTTGGTAATTGCCTCAATCTTTCGAACAAATCCCAACAGCGTCACGCCGGCAGGCGTGAGGCTGGTATCGCGGCCAATCCGATCGAAGAGAGCGATTCCAAGACTATCTTCGAGGGACCTGATCTGTGCCGTTACAGCGGGTTGCGTGAGATGCAGTTCATCCGCCGCCCTTCGATAATTCAACATGTCCGCGACGACGCGGAACACCTTCAATTTGAAGTTCTCAATCATGGAGTCGCACCAATTTGGTAGTTGAGCGTAGAGAGCGCGAGCTGGTATTGATACAGTGCGTCTGTATTGCCGATCGCCGCGTCGGTCTGTTGGAACTGTGCCTGGCTGAGTTCTACAATCGAGCTGAGTCCCAGCCGGTAACGAGTCTCCGCCAGCGAGAGCGCTAGATTTGCTTCGTTCAAGAGTTCGCGCGTCACCCCAACCCGTTGATAAGCAGTATTTGCGGCCAACCATGCTGTACGAACATCGCGGACAATTCGATCGCGCAGATCCCGGCTCTGTTCTGAGACGGCCTGAGCGCGGACGGAAGCTTCCTTGGCCTGGGCCTGGTAGAGAAAGCCATTAAAAATGGGAATGTTCATGTTCACGCCAATTCCACCCCACCAATTGTTGAGGTAGTACGTTGCGGGGCGAATGGGGACGGTACCGGCAGTTCCTGCGGCCGTGATGCTGGGCAGCATCTGATCGCGCTCGGCATGGCTGAACTTGATTGCTGCCTGCTGGCTATAGTTCAGGGCCTGCAGATCAGGGCGCTGCTGAAATGCGAGTTGCAGAAGCTGATCGGCGTCCGCCGGAGGAGCGTTCAATGGAGCACTATTCTCCACCAGCTGGTACGTCACCTGCCGATCGAGACCCAACACCGCATCCAATGCCGCCATTGTCGAGTCGACGTTACTCTGTGCATCAAGAAGCAAGAGCTTCGCTTGCGATAAGTTGACTTCCGCGAAGCTTAAGTCGAGCGTTGATTTGAGCTTGTTCTTGGTCAACTCGCTGATCTGCTTTTCGGTAGTCTGCCGGGTGCTTACGTTCTGCTCTGCCACCTTAAGCAGCGCCTCAGCCTGAAGAGCGTTGAAGAACGCCTGGTCGGTGGCAAGAACGATATCCGCGGTAGTGGCTAGTGCATTCGCATTTTGGGCTCGTTCCTGAAGCTTTGACGAAGCCACAAGATTGCTTGTCTTTCCAAAATCCGTGATCAGCTGCGTGAAGCCTCCGCCAGCGCCAGCATGTTCAAAGAGACGCGAGGTAGTTAACGAGCCTGCCGAGATACGGCTGGCATTCTCAGCGTCCTCGGCAGTAATGCTGGCAACTCCAGTCGGCAATTCTGCGGCTCGCGTTTCACGAACGACCTGATGCTGTGCGAGCGCAAGCAGGTGGGCAACGCTGACTCGCGGATTGTTCTTGATCGCCATCTTCTCCGCATCTTCCTGCGTTAGGCGCGGGTTTTGGCCGGGAGCAGCGTTATCCGGTTGCGTCGCCGCTGCCTGCCCAATTCCCCCCGGCATCGGCGTTGCACTTTGCCGCGCAAGGGCCATAAGCGAGACCTGAGGAGCATCCGGAAGCTGCGTCGTGATGCCTGTCGTTTGTCCATGGAGTGACATGGAGCAAACGCTCACCAGCGAAAGAACAAACCTGCAGTATCGAAGCCTCAATCTACTCTGTCTGGCCATTCCCTAAACCTCCCCCGCAACCGC
>PMWR01000370.1 GCA_003166055.1 Acidobacteriaceae bacterium | reverse complement strand
GTTGCAAACAAACAAGTTACACGAACACAATTTCGGAGAAAGCAGGAAAAAGCCCGCTTTTCGGTGCCTTTTTTGGCCCATCCGTGAAGCAAGTTGACACTTTTCTGACCTGGGAAATATGTGAGGCTCGCGTTTTCTACTGCAAAAAGCTGGGACCGAACCAAGCCCGGACGAGCCTCACGCGAGGAATTGGCCTAACCGCATTTGGGTCAGACCTCGATTTTCGAGAACCGGTAAGCCCCAAACACCAGCAGAATTGCACCAACCACAACCAGCACCGTCAGGTCCGTCAAGCTCCCAAAGTTCGTCTTCCCCAGCAGCACCGACCGCATCCCATCGATGCCATACGACAGCGGATCAAGCGCAGTGACAAACGTCAGAATCTTGCCCTGGTTATTGAGTGGAAACATGGCTCCGGAAAGAAAATAGATGGGCATCACCAGAAAATTCATGATGAGCTGAAACCCCTGCATGTCCTGGAGGCTCGAACCAATCGCCACGCCCAGCGCCGCAAACAAGAGCGCGATCAGCACCATGAATCCCAGCGCCATCGGCACGGCAAACCAATGCGTCGGTCGAAACCCGACGATCAGGCAAACCACCATCACCAGCGAGCCTTGAATCACAGCCACCGTCGACCCGCCCAGCGTGCGCCCGATCATGATCTGAATACGCGGCACCGGCGCCACCAGCGTCTCCTTCAGAAAACCAAACTGCCGATCCCAAAGCAGCCCAAGCCCTGAGAATATCGACGAAAACAAAACCGACATGCCAATCACGCCTGGAGCAATGAATTGGAAATAACTTCCATAACCCGCACGCTGAAAGACATTCCCCAGCCCAAACCCCAGCACCAGAAGATACAGCATCGGCTGGCCCAGCGACGCCACAATCTGCGCGCGCGACCGCGTATAGCGCTTCAGCTCCCTCAGCCACAGAATGTAAATCGCGCTCATCGCTTGCCTCCACTGCTCCACATCTTGGCAAATTGCCGCATCGCGTCCGCCGAGTTCGCGCTCTCATCGCGAATCGTCGCCCCGGTCAATTTGAGGAACGCCTCTTCCAGGCTTTCCGTGCCCGTCTGTTCCTTGATTGCCTTGGGCGTATCCACCACCACCAGCTTTCCGTGATCGATCACGCCGATTCGGTGCGCTACGCGGTCCGCCTCGTCCATGTAATGCGTGGTAAGAAAGACCGTGACCTTCTCCGCCTCGTTCACCTTCTTCACATGCGTCCAAAGCTGATTGCGGCTTTGCGGATCAAGCCCCAGCGTCGGCTCGTCCAGAAACAGAATCCGCGGCGTATGCAGAAATCCGCGCGCAATCTCCAGTCGCCGCTTCATGCCGCCTGAAAACTTCTTTACCTGCTCCTTGCGCCGCTCCCACAACTCGAAAAGCTTCAGCAACTCCTCCGACCGCTGGCGGCGGATCTTGTGCGGCACGTGATACAAAACGCCATGAATCTCCATGTTTTCCCACGCCGTCAGTTCGCCGTCCAGGCTGGGATCCTGAAAGACGATCCCAAAACGCTTCCGCGCCTCGTTCTGCTGAGTCAACGGATCGAGCCCATCCAACTCGATACTCCCAGCCGTCGGTTTCAGCAGCGTGGTCAGCATCTTGATGGTCGTGGTCTTCCCCGCCCCGTTGGGGCCGAGAAACGCAAAAATCTCTCCCTCCTCCACGTCGAACGAAACATCGTCCACAGCGGTAAAGGAGCCAAAAGTCTTCTTCAGGTTGCGCACCCGGATCATGCAACGGCCTCCAATTTTCAAACAGCGCGGGGATTTATCCAGTATGCCATCGCTTTCGCTCAAATGGAGAGCGATGGCAAGTACCGAGAGCTGAAGTACTGTGCAGGTTATTCGGTTTTTTCGTCGATTTCTTCCGCTCGCGCGGGTTCAGGCTCTGTCAGGCCAGCATCGGCGACCGTCGCCTCGGATTCAGCTTCAATCGAGACTGCTGCTTCGTCGGCTTCAACGGGCACTGCATCCGTCTTCTCCTCCGCCGTCGTCTCTTCCGATTCAACCGGCTCAGGCAGAGTTTCCTGCTCCTGAACCGCAGGCCCCAGCAGCGCATCGATCCGATACCCCGCAGCCTCCGCCGAAGCCAGCGCCTCCTCCACCGTCCTGCCCATTGCCTCAATCGCCGCGCGATCCAGCACCGGCTCGTTCGCAAGCCGCAGTAGCGACGGCATCAGCAACCACCACAACAGCTCCTCATACGACTCGCGCACCAGGTAAGAATGACCACCGGCCTCATGCACCCCCGTCAGCCAGCGCACATCGGGATCGAGCCACAAAGCCGCCGACAGCGCAACTCGCTCATCTGCTGTCTCCGCGCTAGCAACCGTCTCGGCCTCAACTTCAGCGGCCTTCGTTCCCCTGAAACCTTCGATCTCCTCAACAGAGTCCGGCTTTTGTTCCTTACCCACGTCCGCGCCGCTCAGCAGCACCACCTTGATCCGCGCCGCAACCCGCCAGCCCTCTTCACCCTCAAATCCCAGCGCCGTAAATGCCTGTGCGAACGGCTCGCGCAGCCGCAGCCTGTCAAATAAATCCAACGCCACACGCTCCGGTTTTTCCGCGTCAATCGATTCCGCAAGAAGCTCCAACGCACACCACGCCAGCACCGGACCCCACATCGCCGTCGCCGTGAACTGCGGGCTGGGACTCGGCAGCACACGTCGCGCGGCCACGGTCCACGGAGTCGGAAACAGCGCCTCCACCACTGGGATCCGCATCGCCCCGCGCAGCCGTTCACGGAAGGCCGGCCCAAGCAAAGCAGGACTCGTCGGCGCAAGAACAGCAACACCCTCTTTCCTCGCACCTGCACGAGAAACATACGCCTTTTGCGCTTCTCGCAAAAAGTTCTCGCAGCGCCTCCACGCCATGTCGAAGAACTCGCGACGCTCGAGCTCAATCTTCTTGTCCTTGGCGATCGGCCCGCCCGCGATAATGCGCGGATGCTCTGCCAAATCCGCGAAGATCCTCACCACAGCGGAATCGAGTTGCAAGCGCAGAGCTTCATGCACCGGTCGCAATTCCAAATTCACCAACTCATCGTCAAGATTTGCAACCCCGCGCCCATTCAGTTGCGCGCAGAGTTTGTCCCAGGGCTGTTCCGCGGTCACCCGCAGTTCGCGCCAATCCAAAAACACATGACACTGGTAAGCATGCAGGCCGAGCGAAAGCCCGCGCTCCTGC
>PMWR01000467.1 GCA_003166055.1 Acidobacteriaceae bacterium | reverse complement strand
ATTGTGCGCCAAACAAGGGAAATTATCGGCAAAACGACAGAACTTTTTTGGCCACCTGCGGTGGGGCAGGCGCTCGCGGGAGGCTCGCACTGGCTTTGTCGTCTTTTCCTGGTGTGGACTCGACCTGGGTCGATTGCCTTCGGAGTATAGCAATCCTGGAACCGCTGTAGGGTCAGACAGTGCTGAGGAGGGTGCGATATACTCCGATACGCAATGGAAAGAAGGTATTTCGCGATGCGTTTACCAGCAATTCTGAAGATGGCGGCGGCTGGAGCTATGGCCGTGGCAGTGATGGCGGCACCGGCAGCGGCGATGGCGCAGGGCAGCGATACGGTGCTGAAGCCGGCGGAAGTGCAGAAACTGCTACCGGCCAGCGTGTATTACAAGGGGCAGTCGGCGACTACGCAACTGCGGAACTCCGGCGGCGTGAAGTTTGCCGATGGCTTCTATGTGCTGGCTACGCTTGTGGATACGAGCGGGTATTCGACCGGCGTGGCGGCCAAGTACCAGGCTTATTTCATCACCGAGGTGCCGATCAAGGTGGGCGGGCAGAGCCTGGCGGCGGGCGTGTATGGTGTTGGATTCATTGCGGATAACAAGTTTGTGGTGACCGACGTGGGCGCGCACGAGCTGCTGACTGTGGCTGTGGGCGAGGATGCGGGGCTGAAACGGCCGATGCCGCTGCAGATTGTGGCTGACCCGGCGGGCGGTTTCCGGCTGTATGCGGGACGGAAGTACGTGATTTTCAGCCGGTAATGGGCGCAGCAGCGGGCGCGAGACGATAAAAAGCCGGCGCTCGTGGCAAAAAGTGTACGTTTTCCTCAAACAAGTGTGACTGTCAATACAACTTTCGGGGTAGATTCGGTTCTAATATGAATGTGGAGCTGAATCATGTCTGATCGTTTTGTGGCGTTGCCCCCCGATTTGGATGAATTTGTCATGAGCAGCGTCGAGAGCGGACGCTTTGAGAGCACCACGGAACTGGTGCGTGCGGCGCTGGTCGCATTTCATCGCCAGCAGACGGTCCACACGACCCACACAGACACGAGCTTCGGCGCGGCGATCGCTGAGGGCGACGTGTTCAGGAAGTTGTGGGAAGTTTCTTCGCAGTCGACCTTTTCGCTGTCACGGCAGTAGTCGACGGAGCGCGGCGCGCTGGGCAAGTTGAATGAGGCGCATGAGGCCGCGAGGTCGCGGCGATAGATGATGATGCCCGATGGCGGGCAGCGAGCGAGGCCAGCCTTTTAGGGCTGGCTTTGGTGTTTTGGGGCTTCGCTCGATCCCATCTCAGGAGCCTGGAATATCTCAATAGCCCGCAGATTGAAATACGCCGTGGAAGCCCGAAATCCCCGGCGCATGCGGGTACAATTGTGGAGCCAATCGCTCCTGTTCCTGGTGGGCAGGAAGCCAGGCCGGCCTTGTAGGGCCGGGTTCGGTGTGGAGGAGAAGAATCGAATGGGATACAGAGGCCTGGCGGGCGCGATGGTTCTGTTTTCGATGCTGGCGCCGGGGGTGCACGCGTCTGTCACTCCATACCCCGCGTGGCCGGGTGCGGCGGCGAGTTTGGCTTACAAGGCGACCGTGGACGGGCAGCCTCTGTTTGTGCATCGCCTGCCGACGTACAACCAGTTTCAATGGATGGACCATGCCAGCTTTGCGATGAGCGGTAAGGTGCATGTGACCATTACCTCGCTGGTGAACGAGCGGAACATCGTCACCTGTTCGATCAGACCGCTGGCTTACGGCATTCATCCTGAGATCAAAGGCAACACCATCAGCTTCGACCTCGATCGGCCGCGGTACCTGGTGATCTTCTTCAACGAGGAGCCGACGTTTCAGAGCCCCGGTCTGCTGCTGTTTGCCGAGTCGGAGGAGAAGCATGCGCCGAAAATCGGCGACGCCGGGGTGGTGAACATACTCGACTACAAGGTGGACAACACGGGCAAGACGGTGGAGACGGCGAAGATCAACCAGGCGATCGGCGATGTGTCGGCGCGGTCGGGCGGCGGCGTTTTGTTTTTCCCCCCGGGCGCGTACCTGACGGGCACGGTGATGATGCAGAGCAACGTGAAGCTGTATGTGGATGCGGGGGCGGTGATACGAGGGTCGCGCAGGAATGCAGATTATGTTTCGCCGCCGATGCCCGCGGGGGCCAGGCCGCTGCGCGCGCTGTTCGTCTTCAACAATGTGGAGAATGCCGGGCTGGCGGGGCAGGGCGCGGTTGACATGGAGGGCTATCCGTGGCTGTGGCATGATTTTCAGCCGGACACGGGCGATGGCAAGTCGCGATCGGAAGAGGGGCTGGTCAACGATCCGCATGGTACCGGCGTGAAGGGCTATATTGTCAACCACTGCCGCAACATCTCTTTTCAGGGGCTGCTGCTGCTGCGGTCTGCGTACTGGACGGTGACAGTGAGCGACACGGAAGGCTTCACGTCGACCAACATCAAGATCGTGAACCGCAAGCAGCAGTACCACGACGACGCCTACGACATTACCGGCAACAGCAAGCACATCCATATTGAGGATGGCTTTGCGATGACCATGGACGACACGTTTGCATTCTACGGCGGCAAGCGATCGACGGTGGAAGATTTCTCAGTGAAGGGATTTGTGAACTACACGTACACGGCGGCCATCGCGATCGGGTACGGGGGCGCACCGAATATCGAGCACCTGCGGCTTGAGGATGTGCACTTTGTCGCCAACCAGAACAAGTTCGCTATCTGGATTCAACTGACGCCGGCGTATTTCACGGGGAAGGGATACACTTCGGGCGCGCGGCCGAGCGACGACATTGCGCTGGACGATTTCCGATTTGTGAACACGACGTTTGAGAACGATGGCGGGCATATCTACATCGATGGCGGCAAGGCGCCGCTGACGAATTTCGTGTTTGAGAACTGCACCTTTGGCAAGGCGACGCGGCCGGGCGAGATGATGGGGACCAACGTTGCTCCGATTCTNNATGTGCCGGTGAAGTTTGAGCCGTGAGGGGGACGGGCGGTGCGGTCAAAGGTCTCAGAAGCGGGACCCTTCGTAGAATTTTGAACCCCGGAAGGGTTTTTGCCGGCAAAAGGGCACAATTTCGCAGTTTCCGTGAATGTGTGAAAACGTGGATTCCTTCCCGGTAAACTGCCGCGCGATTTGAGCGGCTGAGGACGCATTGCTTTCCGGCCATTGGTCATCGGGTCGGGGTGGTTCTCCGCCCTGGCGATTGAGGATGCGGCGGAAGGCTTCGCGGTCGGCGTGGTTGCGGCGGGCCAGAAAAAACTCTTCGGCCTGCATGGCGGCGATTTTTTCCACGGCGGTCATGAACTGATTCATGCGGCCTTCTTTACGCGCATTGTGACGCGCAGGCCGGCGGCAGTGGCCATTTTGACCAGGATGTCCAGAGCGAAGAGGTCGATTTTGCCGTGGATGAGGTTGGAGATGCGCGGCTGAGTGACGCCGAAGACCTTGGCAGCCTGGGTTTGGGTCCAGCCTTCGCGCTTGATGTGGCGCGTAAGGGCCAGCATAAGGGAGGAGCGTAGCTTGAGGTTCTCCCTCTTAACCGGGTCGGGCTCGAGGGCGTCCCAGACGTTTTCGTAGACTTCGAAGTCTTGCTTCACGAAGGAAGTATACAGAATTTCGCATAATCAGCGAGCGAATTCGTGGACAGAGTTCTTGCGATCCCGGGAAGGTTGAGTGTTGTGGTCTCCCAGGTCTGAGAATCCAGACCTGGGGCACCCGGCTCAGGCCGCTGTTGCGTTTGGGCACTCGGCCCGCCTGATTTCATGAGGGAGCTGGAGAGTTTCTCGAGGAGTTTTAGAGCGTCCTCCACTGGCGGTGGCGCNNTGGCCGGAGGACATCTGGAGCCCGTAGAGGAGGACTGCGCCGCGGCGGGCGCTGATGTGGCCGTTGGCAAGGGCTTCCATGATTCGGTGGACGAAGAGCTGGGCGCCTTTGCTGTCGAGCCGGTCGGGCATTTCGATGCGGGCTTCGCGGGGGTGGGTGGGGCGCTGGGGGCGGGCGTGGAAGTAGCAGAACCCACTGCCCCGCATGGCGGGGGACTGGCAGTGGAGTCCGCTGGGCATGACGTGACGACATTCGTTGGGCATGAGGTCCTTTCTTACACGGGAACGGGGGTATCCCCCCATCCCCCCCGGTGGGTT
>PMWR01000261.1 GCA_003166055.1 Acidobacteriaceae bacterium | reverse complement strand
TGGCCGGATTTTCGCCGCAACCCGAAGGGCCGGGGCCAATTTTCCCGATTTCTGCGTCAATCGTCGCTAGCAGACACCCGGTATGCGTCACTCCTCACTCCTTGAACTCGAAAAAATTGGCTCCCGGCGCTGCACCCTGGGAATTAGATGGCAGGCCCTAGGCGGCATGGAACACCATGGTCTCGGCCGTCAGGCCAGGCCCAAACGACATCGCGCAACCTTGCTGCCCGGCCTGCGCGCGTTCCATGATCTGCTGCAACACAAACATCACTGTCGCGGAGGACATGTTACCGTATTGCGCCAGAACACTACGGGAAGAACGCAGCGCATCCGCCGGCAGTTCGAGGCTCTTCTCCACGGCATCCAGAATGGTCCGGCCTCCGGGATGAACCGCCCACAGATCAATCGACTGGGGATCGCGCCCGCGNNCCCGAAAGCTGCATGTCGAATCCAAGCTCCCCAATTCGCCATGTGATCAGGGGCCTTGTTTCTGGAATAGTGACTGCCAGAAAGCTGTCGATGCCCAGCCCCACCGCATCCGCGCTCACCAGGCTCGCCGCGCAGCCATCCGCGAACACCAGGAACGAGAGCACCTGCTCAAGATTCTCGGTCTCCTGAAAATGCAGAGAGCAGAGTTCCAGGTTAAGCACCAGGACCCTCGCATCCGGAACCGAGCGAACGATGTGATGCGCCGATTTCAATGCGTTGATGGCGGCGTAGCAGCCCATGAAGCCGATCATGGTCCGCTCCACCGAGGTATTCAGCCCCAGATGATTTACCACTTCAAAGTCCAGGCCCGGCGCATAAAGCCCGGTGCACGAAGTCACGATCACATGCGTGATGCTGCGCCGTTCTTCTTCTGTCAATGCCAGCCCGTCCAGCGCGCGATGCGCCAACTGCGGCGCGAACCGCTCAAAGCACTGCATGCGCCGCCCTGTTGTCGGAAACGCGCCCGGCACATAGATCCGCTCCGCATCCTGCCACATGCCATCCGCCGATTCAATCGGCTGCACAAAGGAGTAGCGATGCTCAATCCCCGATAACCGAGCCATGCGGCGAAAAAGATTCCGGACCGTTCCTTCGGGAAGCAGGTTGGCGGCAAAATCGATAAACGCTCGGTGAACATCGTGTTGCGGAACTGCCGTAGCGATGCGATTGATATACGCCGTCGTCATCCAGGTTCCTTTTCTGGCGATAGGCTCGATTACACCTATAAGCCCAAGCAGCTTACACTGCGAAATCTCTTCTAATCCCTATTCCCTAATCCCTATTCCCTACTTGTACCGCCGCGTAGCCTTCACCACCATCGAGAACACCCCCGACTCATCGCGCGCCACCAGCAGCGAAACATGCCGATTGATCGCCACTTCCGCCTGAATCAACTGCTGTCCGGTGGTATCCACGTCGGTTGCGTAGGTGAGGGTGAGATTTCTGCCCAATTGTTCCTCCACAATGATCCGTGAAGTGGAGTTGCCCAGCGCGCCAATGTAGTTGGGGTCTACCTTCACTGAACCGGCGCCAAACAGCTTCTGCACACGGCTGCTGACGGTGGCGTTCAGCGCGGCGCCAAGCAGCGCATCGGTTGTGGGGCTTGCGATCGACTGCTCCTGCTGCTGCGTGTAGAGCCGCTCCTGATTCCCCGTGCGCCCCAGTGCCAGCAGGGCCACCACGTCCGCCTCCGGAAGCGGAGGATCGCTGCGATAGCTAACGGCCAGCTTTTCCGGGGTTCCATTCAGGCTCAGCGTAATGTCGTAGTCCTCCACCCGCGCTGTTGCGTTCAGGTCGATGGTGGGCTCAATGCGCACCGGGTTATTAAATGAGATTTCACCGCGCTGCAAATCGTAGCGGGTTCCGGCGATGTTTGCGGAGCCCTCCGTAATTGAGATCCGGCCGCGCAGCGATGGCGAAGCCACCGTGCCGCGCAGGCGCAGATCCACGTCGCCGGCCAGCTTGGCGTAAGCGTTCTGGAAGTTCAACTGCGGCGAGGAGACAATGTGCACGTCCATTCGTATGTGGTTCGACGGCGCATCCGGAGGCGCAATGGTCTGCACAGCGTTGGCCTGTGCAGCCAGCGCCGCGATATCCAGATCCGGGCTCACCGAGAAGCGCGTGATCGTCACGTCGCCTGAAAGCTGCAGATTGTTTTGCGATCCCTGCAGCTTCAGCGTCGCGTCGGCCAGCGAACTGACCCCCGGCGGATAGCGAATGCGGATCCCTTTGCCGCTGACCGAGAGATCGGCGAAGATGCCGCGCTGGTACGCCAGGTAGCCGCCCACGCTCAGCAGGCCGCCTCCACTCATCGCGGTCAGCGACTTCACTTCAAGCCGGTTCTGATTGAACTCGAGAGTCCCATGCAACTGGCTCAGGCCGTTCGGTATGTCTTCTAAAGAAAGCGCACCGTTCTGAAAGTCGATCCTCCCCTGCAGCCCTGGGTCCTTCAAAGGGCCGTGCGCTTCCACCTGGAAGGTTGTGGTTCCGCTCGCCGTCAGGTCGGGATCGAGCGTCTCGGCCAGCTTCAAATTGATTGACCCGCTGGCGGCAAGATCCAGTTGCTGCTTGTCTCTGAGACTCAGGCTGCCCTGTGCGTGCAGATCGGTCTCTTCACCTGTCACATGCAAAGGGTCCAGGTCGATGCGGCCATTGGCCAAGGTCGCGTGCACCCCGCCCTGGCTCTCGAGCCGGACACCGGCCACCGTCACCACCAGTTCCTTCAGGCTCGCTTCGCCTCGAACCTCTTCGGGTTTCGCCAGCGGACCCTCCAGCGTAACCGTGCCGGCCAGCGCCGATTCGCCTTGAATGCTCTCGATATGCGCCATCTTGAGCAGGGCGCCAATATTGAATTGCGAAAACTCGAGCTTCGCCTGGGTCGCGTAGTCACCGTCAAGCGCGGTTTGCCCGTGCAGATTAAGCTCGGCCGTCTCCAGCCGCGTGGTTGCATCGTAGGTGGCCGAACGGTTCGCTGTGTGAGCCACAAATTCCAGCGTCCCAACCGATTCTCCGCCCAGCGTCAACGAAGTCAGCGTGGCGCGTGCCTCAAGCCGAGGGTCATCGACGGTGCCCGATCCCGCAACCTGGAATCCCAGCTTGCCTGTCGCCTCCACACCCGCGCGACTCAGCCAGCCGATCCTCGATACATCGATGCCCGACCCGTGTGTGTCTATCTGGAAATGCCGCGTCTTCACATCGAAGCTTCCCGTGGCCGCAACCTTCCCTGCGGCCTCATTCACCGTCAGTGAAGCCAGCTTCACCACCTGGTTGGCCATCGTTCCCTGGGCCCGTATGCGCGCAATCGGCTCGCCATAAACAGTGCCTCCGTCCAGCTCAACCCAACCTGAGCCGCCCAGCGTGTTGATGGCTCCATTTACCTGAACCTGCGCATTGATCGTGCCGCTAAGAGGCAGGCTCCGCCCCGTGAACGGCAGCAGATCGTCAACGCCGACGTTGCTTGCCCGCAAGTGCATTTGCAGTGGTGAATTCGTATCGAACGTCGGCGTCCGGCTTCCCGCCGCATCGAGCGTGCCGTCCAGGTCGATCTCCTCCTTTCCGCGCCGCAGCATTCCATGTTCAATCGTGATGCGCTCCGCCGCGTAGCTGCCCGTGGCCTCCACCGTGTCCCATTTGACCAGCCTGGGCTGTTCGATTTGCGGATGCGCCGCCTTCGCAACCGGCGTGGGCTGGACGGGCAGCATCTCAATCGACAATTGCGTCGCCTTCAGCGTGCCCGCAATGCGTGGGGCAACCAGCGAACCGGCCCATGTCCCATGAAGAAAATCAAGCTGACCGCCCAGCGACACCGGCAACGCCGCCGCTCCCGTCTTTCCGTACCGATTCAATCCAAGGTCGCGCAGCACCGCGTCGAATTCGTTCAGGTTATGCGAATGAAAATCGACGGTCAGGGCCGTGGGGGCGGTCAGCGGATAAGCGCCCAGATGGCCGCGCACCTCCAACTCGCTGGCCGGCGTTTCGAGCTCGAGCTTGCGCAGGTCGACGGTGCCGTCGCGCTGCGTATACGTCGCTTCCACCACGCCGCTCGCCGGTGCCTCGCCGGCCACAGTCTGCCCTGAAGGACTCATGTTGAATGTTGCGTCGACGGCAACCGTCCCCGCGTCGCCATGCGACCATGTCGCGACCGCGGGCCCGTTCAGTCGCGTGTCCAGTCCCAGTCGTTGAAATGGCGCCTGACTCACCATGTCCAGCACCGAGTCCAGCGCAACATCCTTGAAATGCGCCGTTACCTTCCCATTCATCGGAATGGTGCTTGGCCCCGGATGCCAGACGGGAATGTTTCGATTCTCGGTTCCGTGCGGCGCTTCGATGGTCGAAACCTTCAGTCGCGCGCCTCCCGGCAGCCACGGGCTCAACGCGACCTCGCCCTCCACCTGTCCCCCCTGCCGAAGGTGCGCAGCAATCGACGTGATCAGCAACTGCCTGGGATCGGCATGAACACGCGCATCCATTCGAATGCCTGTCGCAACAACCCCGGTTCCAATGTACGACCCGCCGTCCACATGAACGCTGCCGTCGGTGCGAAACTCCCCGGCCTCGCCCGCGCTGTCGAGATCCAGCGTGGCTATTCCTTCTGGCGCAAAAGGATAGCCGAAGATCGGGTCCAGCATCTTCATATCCAGATCGCCCGCTACCCTGGCCTGCCAGTGTGGATGCGCAAAGTCCTCAAGCGTCCCCGAAACCTCNNCCTCGGAGGTGATCCGCATCGAGCGCAGGGTTGCCGCCGACCGTGTCAGGTCAACCGTTGCCTGCATGAACCCGTGTACCGGCTGCGCTTTGCCCCGCGCCAGATTCAAATCGGCAGCCCCAGCCTCGATGCGATAGCTCTCCTCGCTCCCCGAAATCGAAGACCCATTCGCAGGTGTCGCGGCATTCGCAGTTCCAGCCGGAACATAGCGCAGAAGCAGCGAAACATCCTTTGCGTCGAAGTCGAGCGAGGTGAACCGGTTCTGAAAATCGAACGATGCGGCTCGGTTGTCGTAGTCCAGCACGCCCTCTTCCACGGAAACACGCCCCGCTTTGAGATCGAACAGCGTATCGATTGCGGATTTGCCGGTTCTGGTCTTTTTGGCCGGATGCGGCTGGTTCGTTGAGCCGTCTGGGTACACGATGAAGTGCAATGCCGGCCGTGAGATTTCAAGTTCGCTCAGCAGAATGCGCGGGCTCAGGATATCCAGCACGCTGAACCGCGCCCGCATCTGGTCGACGNNCCGGTTGCGGCGTCCAGCTTGGCGATCAGCTGCCTGCGGACGTACCCCTCAAAAACAGCGGAGCTTGCCCAGAAGTAAAGCCCGATGACCGCAACCGCCAATACAACCAACACACCCGCGATGGAAAGAGGAAGGTGGCGCAGAAAGAACCGTCGCAGCCTGCTCGGCTTCTTGGGTTGTGCCGGCTCCGAAGAAACCGGTTCCGGAGAAACGGGAAGCGTGGATTCGGTCTCGCTCATTGGCTTCCTTCTCCTCCCGTTCCGCCCGGCGCTTCCGGGGTTGCCAGAGCCGGGTCCAGCACCTCCACATCGCCTTGCTTGCGCAGATTTTGCAGCCACTCGCCGAACAGCGCATTCACCTGCTGCTGCAACAGGATCTCCTGAATACGCGGAGACACCGCGTCCAGCGACGGGGTCGTTTCCCCCTGCGCGTATTGCGGCAGCAGCGTGTTCCGATAATACGTTTCAATCTCCTGCGGAGTGATGCGAATTCCCTGGCGAAAGCGCTGCTCGATGAAGCGCAGAATCTCAAGCCGGTAACGCAGATAGCTGTCCACCCGCTCCGCCTTCAGGCCATGCGTTGTCAGAAATGCCTTCCAACCGGCCTCCGACGCGCAGTTCTGCCGCACGCATGCCGGCAGTTCCTTGCGAATTTCCGATAGCCGCGCATCCACCTCTGCCTGCGATGGTTCAGCGGCCGTCTCGTCCTCCTGCCGAATCTGCTGCTGGATCAGCACGCGCGCAATCAGTTGCTCCAGCGCTTGCTGCCGCGTCAACACGCCAAGCCCGCCTCTCCCTGGGTCCAGAACCGAAAGCCGGATCTCGTCGTCCAGGTCGCTCGCAAGAATGGCATGCTTGTTCACCACCGCAACCACCCGGTCAAGCACCACCGGGGACGTGGAAGTCTGCGCCGGCTCCTGCGCCACGCCTGTAGCCACGCACATCGCGAGTGCGCCAGCGCAAACCAGCCCGTGCACATGCCCGCATAGATGTGTGAAAGTGCACGACCTCACCTTGCCCTCCAGCGGCAGGTCTTCGTCGACGGGGTCAGGCTTCAGTCGCGCCGCAAGTTGAAAAAGTCCACCCTGACGTAGATGTGCGAAAGGGCACGACTTCAGTCGTGCCGACAAAACCCATAGATTGAAACGGGCTTTAGCCCCTGCGGCAACGTTGGTTCCACTGAACCATTTGCTCAGCCTCTTCGCGTTCCGGGTTGAAACACCGCTGCTCATCAAAAGCTCTGTCCCAGACTAAAGAAAAAATTGAAGTGGCTGGCCTCGCCCACATGCGGGTCCGACGCCGAATTCGCCAGCGAATAGTTGTAAATCACAGGAAAAATCGGAGGATTCAGGTTATAGCTGAAATCCAGCCGCAGCGGCCCGATCGGTGTGTGGTAGCGCAAGCCAACCCCCGGCGCGTGTGAGAAGTAGTTGAAGCTGCATCCGCCCTGCCACCCGGTCGAATTCACCGTGGGGGGCGGCGTGGTCGGGTTTGCCGGTGCGGTCGTGTTCTTGCACATGTCGCGGTCCGGCTGGCGCGTCCGCGGAAAGCTGGCCCACGCATCCGACGCGTTGCTGAACACGTTGCCCATGTCGTGGAACAGCACCAGGCTAACCGAGTTGCCGAAAAAGGGAAGCGTCGGCGGCGGCAAGCGAATCTCGGTGCTGTTGGCCAGCGCGCCCGCTCCGCCGATCGGATAACCCGTCTCCGGATCGCGCGGTCCGGCCGCATTGATTGAAAAGCCCCGCAGCGACGTGGCTCCGCCCGCGTAAAGACGCTCGGGCAGGGGAATCAGCTCTTCGAACCCAGTCCCGAAAGCCCGCTCCTGCCCGTAGCGCGTATTGCGTGCGATTACGAACCGGCCCTTGTCCAGGCTGTAATAGCTCGAATTCGTCAGGTCGAGGCGGTTAAAGTTGGCCTCCGCGCCAAACGCCTTTTCCGACAGAAACTCCTGAAAACTGGTGTAGGTCCCATGGTGCGCATCCAATGGCGAGTCGCGTGTGTCGCGCAGCCAGGTGATTGCCGGCCCGCCCACACGCACCGCCGTGGACTCCTGCGCAATCTCCCCCGGCGAAACCTGCAGACTGCTGGCCTGCACCTTTACGCGGCGAAAGTTGAATTCATAAATGAACGTGTTCGCCTTGGAGAAAAACGAGCCAGGCGTATTGAAGTGCTCCGTCATGCGCATGCCGCCCTGAAGCCGCGATGCCACATACGTGCTCACATCCAGGCTGTTCGCATAGCCTCCTGAAAAGTTGAATCCCAGGTTCTTGCTTCCCGCCAGGTGCGGGTCCTGAAACAGCACATCGATCTTCTGCTCCAGCAAGCCGTACGTGCCCTGGATCGAAGCCGAAAGCTCTCGCCCAAAGAGATTGTTGCGGGTCAGGTCGGCAAGCACGCGGGGGCTCACGCTCGTTCTCAAATCTGGATTGCAGGTTGCCCCGGTAATCTCAATCAACCCGCAGTTGTAGTGCGGCGTTCCGGTCTGAGCCTCAAATCCTCCGCCGTAGGTCAGCACCCACCGCCGCGCCTCTTGCAACTGCAGCAGAACCGTCTTGTCGGTCTCGCCGCCGTTGGGATTCTCTGACGCCGTGTTGACCTCGTTGAAGAGCGCCAGGTCGTAGAGGTTCCGCTGCGTATCCGCCAGTGCCGTCTCATTCAGCGGATCACCCGCATGCAGTGTGATCGCCTTCGCCACCGTCTCCGGCCGCGTATAGTGCAAGCCTGTGATCAGCACCTTGCGTACAAAAATCTGCGGCCCCTCCGTGATGTGAAAAACCACATCCATCTTGCTTGCGTCCGTCGCCTCGAACCGCTGCGTTACATCCACCTTCACCTGGTCAAATCCCCGGCTCATGTAGTCGGTCAGCAGCGTGTCCCGGTCCCCGGCAAGGTTCTGCGGCGAAAGCAACTGGCCCGCCGCGGTATTCAGCAACGGAGTCAGCTTTGCCGCGTCCACCTGCACCGCGCCTTCGAGCTGAACCGAGCCCACCCGCAGTTGCGGCCCTTCCTCTATCCTGTACACCAGCTTCAATGGCGCCGTTCCCGTTCGGCTTCCTGCCACCACCGTGTCGCCCGTCGCGCCGCCATCGGTCTCCTCCGTCGCCTTCACCTTGGTAAATCCGTTGTTCTGGTAAACCGCCTGCAACGCGCTGATGTCCGCCGCAACCAGCGCCTGGCTGTAAACGCCATGGCGGTCTGTCGAGTCGGCCGCATGAACACTCAGCAGATCCTTCAGCGTCGCCGTGTCGAAATACTTGTTCCCCGTCACCGACACATGTTCCACCCGCCGCCTCGGGCCCAGCGTGACCCTGAAAACAATAACCACCTGTTCCGCGCTTGTGGTCTGCTGCTCGTGATCCACTTTTGCGTCAAAGTACCCCTGCCGCTGGTAGTAGTCGCGCAGGTTGCGATTGCCTTCGTTCAGCAGGTCATCGTCCACGCTGCCTTCTTCAAACACCGGAACCAGCCGCTTCACCTTCTCCGCGCTCATGCTCGCGCCTTCCACCACCACCTTCACCCGCGGACCGCGATTCGCTGAAAATCCGAAATTCGTCCTCTTCGACGCCGGCTGGTACTTCTGCGACTCGAGCTTGATCTCGGCCTCCAGCCGCTCGTCTTTCTGGTAGTGCCTCAGAACCCGCGACAAGGCGCGGTTTCCCGTCTCGTGATCGACCTTCGCGCCGGCCTTCATCCCCGTGTCGCGCTTGAACTGCTCCGCGCTCATCCCCGGGTCGCCTGTCACCGCCACCGCTCCCACGCGCGCCTGCGGCCCGCTCACCACCTGAAATGCAACATCCACCAGCTGATCTTCCTTGTGTTCGGTCAGCGTATAGGTAATCGACGGTGCATTGAACCCGTTATCGGCCAGCGTCCTGCGCATCTGTTCCAGCGCCTGGCTCAGCTTTGCCTGGGTAAAACGTGTGCCCGGCAAAAGCTGCGTTGCCCTCTCCAATTGCGTATTGATTGTTGCTCCCTTGGCCCCATCCACGCCGACCGTCCCGATGAACCTGCGCGGTGTTCCATGAAAAACTAAATCCACACCGTCCCCATCGCGCGCCGCCTCCACCTCGACCGTCTCAAACAACCCGGTTGAAAAAAGCTGCCGCAGGCTCCTGGCCACATTTTCCCGGTTCAGCGGCGCTCCCTCCGCCTGGGCCAGATGGCCGGGCAGAGGCGCAATCCTGTCGGCCGGCACTCCTTCAAAGGAGATGCGCCGCACCGGNNCGGGTTCCTTCGTGTCCGCTTCCGTCCTGGGCCAGGCTTCCAGTCTGGCTCCAGCCGTCGATTCCAGAAAACACCGCGAAGACCAGCATGCATACGGCTAAACAGACTGCGGGACAACTCGGTCCAGCGTTATATTTCCAGGGCTTTGAATCAGCCATCCACCGGCGAAGCCAACCCGCGAGCGGACGAAACTCTGGGTGCCCCATCCATCGAGCGTCTTTTGCTCGATGGGGGGGAGACCACAAAGCCAAACCATCGGCCATCGGGTCTTCCCATCCTCCATCCTGTTTCTTATCAGGGCACGACTTCAGTCGTGCCGACAAAGCCAACAGAATAAGACGGGCTTTAGCACCCGCGCGATGTCTTTTCGGAACCTCGTCCAGATTCCGGCCGTCGTCCGCACCCCGTAAACCCCCTCTTTGCAACGCGCCGCCGCGCGGGCTTTGCCCGCCTCGCTTCGCCGAGAGAATGCCGGAGCCCCGCCCAAGTCGTTGCGGGCCCTCTTGATCGCCGCGGATTACAGTCGGCCTTGTCCCAAACGCCATCGCTCACCCAGAAATGCGGGGAACTGTGCCCCGTTGCGCAAAATGGAATGCCTCAAAATAAGTATGTACATCGCGCCCGCCCCGGTCTTCTCACGCCGAAGTGCGGCTAACTCAACTGCTTCCCTTATACTAACGATGAAACAAGCCCGGTGCGGCAGCACTTGGTCCCCAGAACGATTCGGAAAGCGATTCAGCAGGGAAGCGCATTTCCCATTCGAGGTCCGCAATGCAGCCCCCCGATCCCGCCAACGGGCCGGTTCCCACCGAAGCGCCACCCCGCGTCGCAGCTTCCCGCGCCCTCGCGCCCATCCCGTCCGGGGACACGCCGCCTCAAGCTTCCGCGCCGTTTTCGCGGGTCGCTGTACCCAATCCCGTAGAGGCCGAAGCGCTGGCCCGCGCCCAGGCTGGCGACCATCAGGCCTTCGCCCAACTCTACTCCCTCCACAAAAGACGCATCTATTCCTTATGTCTGCGCATGGTGAGCAATATTGCCGAAGCCGAAGACCTCACTCAAGACGCTTTTCTCCAGCTTCATCGCAAAATTGCCACCTTCCGCGGCGACTCGGCCTTTTCCACCTGGCTCCACAGGCTCGCCATCAATGTCGTGCTCATGCACCTGCGCAGAAAAGGTCTGTCCGTGATCTCCCTCGATGAGGCGATGGAACCCACCCCCGATGACAGCCCCGGACGCAGCTTTGGCGCCACCGACCTCACACTGGCAGGCTCCATCGACCGGCTGGCGCTGGAGCAGGCCATTGCCGACCTCCCGGCCGGTTACCGCCTCATCTTCGTGCTCCACGATATCGAGGGCTATGAGCATAATGAGATTGCCGCCATGCTCGACTGCTCCATCGGAAACAGCAAATCCCAGTTGCACAAGGCCCGTTTGAAATTGCGCGATGCCCTGCACAGGTTTCCACGGCAGGAGGCACGGAAATGACCAATGACCCCAGAACCATGAGTTGTCAGGAGTTTCAGGCCCACCTCCCGGAGTTGATCGGCAGCGGCGAAAATGCCGCCAACCACCCTCACGTGCAAAACTGCGAACTGTGCCGCGCCCTGCTCGCCGACCTCGAAACCATTGCCGAGGCCGCGCGCCAGTTGTTCCCCGTCGAGGAACCGCCAGACGAACTCTGGAACCAGATCGAATCCGCCATCCAAAAAGAAAACGCCGGCCCCGAACCCGCCTGATCCAGGGGGTGCAGACCGTAAACGCCGGGGAGATTCCTCCCCGGCCGCCCCTTCCCCTCACATTCCCCCTGCTTTAGCCGATACACACTTCGGGGTGATGTGCATCCAAGTCATCAACAGGTTTAGGGATTCTTGTGCCGCCTGCGCTGGAATGAATGAACCAATGGCAATCGGCGTTCAACCCGGCATGGGAACCCCGTCCCCCGTCCCACCGTACTCCATGGGTGACCGAACTAAAGGACGTGCTCGCATTGAGCAAGCAAGGAAGGATCACCGGAAATTCGAGATTCCTGAAACTTTTCAAAGCCTGCGTTGTCTAATTAAGGAAAGTTGATACGAGGACACTCAATGTCAAATCAGCCCCCCGTCCCGCCCGCTCCCAGAAATACTTCCTCCAGGGACACCGCCGGAATCCGTAGAATCCCCGTCCTTCCCGTTCGGGACACCGTCCTGTTTCCCCACGCCGTTCTGCCCCTGACCGTGGGCCGCGAAAGCTCCATTCAGCTCATCGAGTCGCTGGGAGATGAACGATCCATTGTAGTTGCGGCCCAATTGGACCCCCGGCTCGACTCCCCCAAGCCCGCTGACCTGCACGCGGTGGGAACCCTGGCCACGGTTCACAAGGTGGTGCGCATGCCCAACCAGAGCCGCTTCGTCTTTACGGAGGGCACATCGCGCGTTCGGCTCCTCCGCTACACCCAGACGGAACCCTTTTTGGTGGCCGAGGTCGAAATCCTCGCCGACATTGAGCCGGCAGCCTCCTCCGGCTCTGCGTCCTCCGGTATTGAAGCGCTGGTGCGCAACGTGATCGGCCAGTTCCAGCAGATTGTTTCCGAGTCTCCGACTTTGTCCGACGAGCTCCGCACCATCGCCGCCAACATTGACGACCCCAGCCGTCTGGTCGACTTTGTCGCCTCCTCGTTGCCCTTCCTCACCACCGACGACAAGCAGCAACTGCTCGAAACGGCCCTCATCGCCGAGCGTCTCGAACTGTTGAACAAGCACCTCGCCAAGGAAATCGAAGTGCAGCAGTTGCGCAACAAGATCCAGACCGAGGTGCAGGACCAGGTCCAGCAGTCGCAGCGCGACTACTACCTCCGCGAGCAGCTCAAAGCCATTCAGAAGGAGCTCGGCGAGCAGGACGATGGCCAGCGCGAGACCGACGAACTGCGCAAGAAAATCGACGAAGCCGGCATGCCCGAAGACGTGAAGAAGGAGGCCCTCAAGGAACTCGCGCGCCTCTCCCGCATGTCTCCCATGGCCGCCGACTACTCGCTCACCCGCAACTACATCGAGTGGCTCGCCCTCCTTCCCTGGGCCAAAAGCTCAGGCGAGAAGATCGACATCAACAAGGCCCGCGAAATCCTTGACGAGGACCACTACGAGCTGAAAAAGGTGAAGGACCGCATCCTCGACTACCTCAGCGTNNATTCGCGGCCATCGCCGCACCTATATCGGAGCTATGCCCGGCCAGATCATCCAGAGCATCCGCCGCGCCGACTCCAACGATCCCGTCATCATGCTCGACGAGATCGACAAGCTGGGCCGCGACTTCCGCGGCGACCCCGCCTCGGCCCTGCTCGAAACCCTCGATCCGGAGCAGAACAACACCTTCCGCGACAACTACCTCGACGTGCCGTTCGATCTGTCCAAGGTGCTGTTCATCTGCACCGCCAACATGCTCGATCCAGTTCCCCCGCCGCTGCTTGATCGCATGGAGCTGATCTTCCTCCAGGGCTACAGCGAAGAGGAAAAGGTGCACATCGCCATTCGCTATCTCGTTCCCCGCCAGATCAAGGAGAACGGCATCACCGCGGATCAGATCGAGTTTCCCATGGATGCGTTGCGCCACATCGTGCGCCACTATACGCGCGAAGCCGGCGTCCGCAAGCTCGAACAGGTCATCGGCACTGTCTGCCGCAAGCAGGCGCGCCGCGTCGTTGAGGGCAACAAGGAAAAACTGGTTGTCAACCGCGAAGTCCTCAAGGAATTCCTCGGCGGCATCCAGGTGCGCGTCGAAACCGAAGTCGCCGAGCGCGTCAAGCGTCCCGGCGTGGCAGTCGGCCTGGCCTGGACGCCGGCCGGTGGCGACATCCTCTTCATCGAGGCCAACAAGATGAAAGGTAAAGGTGGCTTCACCATGACCGGCCAGATCGGCGAGGTCATGCAGGAGTCCATGCAGGCCGCGCTCACCTGGGTGCGTTCCAACGCAGCCAGTCTTGGCCTTTCCGAGGACTTCACAAAGGAGATCGACCTGCACATTCACGTGCCGGCCGGCGCAATTCCCAAGGACGGTCCCTCGGCCGGTGTCACCATGGCCACCGTGCTGGCGTCGCTGCTCACCGATACGCCGGTGCGCAAGCTGACCGCCATGACCGGCGAGATCACCCTCAGCGGCAATGTGCTGCCGGTCGGCGGCATCAAGGAGAAGTTCCTGGCCGCGCGCCGGGCCGGGATTGAAACCATCATTCTGCCCGCCGAAAATCGCCAGGACGTGGAAGAAGACCTCACTCCGGAGCTGATCGGCAACGTCACCATCCACTACGCCAGCCGCATTGAAGATGTGTTGCGCGTAGCATTGCCGCAGCTCAGGATCGAACCGGCCACTCAGTCCGCTGTGACCGAAATCTCGGTGAGCTCCGCGGCATAAGCAAACTTCAGCGTATCCAATGCACAGAAGGCCGGCCAACCCGCCGGCCTTCTTCTTTTCTGTACCAAAAAACAGCAACTTTCGCGCTCATCCCCTGCTGAAAACGCGCGGCTAGCCGATAAAAACGACAGAGTCCAGCGCAACAGCGCGGAATGCGGTGACCATGGCGACCAGTGCGGTAAACAATAAGCTGATTGTTCCGTTGCACCTCTCCGGCAACACGACAGATCAACAGAACCGCCTGCTCCAGGAGTTTCTTGGCCAGGCCGCGCAGGACGCCTATAAGGCCGCCATCGACAGGCTCGACCGGCACAGCGCGCAGATTGTCCTCGACATGGATCTGAAGCTCAAGTCGGAGGTGGCCGACGTAGTCGTCGAAGTCATCAGCCGTCACACCGTGAGCGACAAATACAAGGACGAAGAGGTAACCTCCAATCGCGTCTACCCTCCCACCTATCGCGTTCGCCCGGTTGAGGCCCAGGTCACGGAGTTGCGCAAGCTCTTTCCCAGCCTCGGCAACTGCCTTGAAAAACTGGGACGCAAGCCGCTTCTCGGGGGCGCCGAGGCATGGTTCGCCATCCCGCGCTGGCAGGCGCTCGCCCCCACCTACAGCGAGGCGGTTGAACTGGTTCTCGCCGTACTGGCCGCGCGGCGCCGGGTCTCCAACCGCATCATCGGCCGCCTCGGACCCACCTACCTGCGCCAAAGCGAACGCTCCATCCTGGCCGAGAAGATCCTGGCCGATCAGCAGCAGGGCTGCGACCTCCTCGTCGTCGCCGCGCAGGCCGGCATCCTCCACCGCGGCTGCTCCGCCCGCCGCACCCGCGTCGCCATGGCCGGCAATGAGTATGGCCTCGGCGTCTTTGCCTTCGCCTGCATGCTCCTCACCCATCCCGAGCGCCTCTCCACCGGCGATACCCTCATGATCGACTGCGGCGGCGATGAGTACTCCGTCCGCGGCGACTATACCTTCGACCGCGTCCCCCTCTTCGACTACGACATCGGCGGCATCGAGTTCAGCATCTTCTACGAGGACCGAGCCCGCAACCTCTGGGGAACCCCAACCGCCTTCCTCTACAAGATGGTCTAACCCCGCGCCACAGACCCTTCGCCCGCCTGCCGCGTCTAACCGGCAGGCGGTATTCTGTTCTCCAATGATCCAGGTGCGAGTTCTCCCCTTCGGCGTACTGAAAGACTGGCTTGGCGCAGCCCCGACGACGGTCGAATTGCCGGAAGGCGCAACAGTTGCGGCCTTGCTTGACCATCTCCACGCCTCCAAAATCGCGCCTTCCTTTCAAGGCATCGCCGTCAGCGTCAATGCTGAATACGTCTCCGCATCCCACACCCTCTACGAAGGCGACGAAATCGGCCTCCTGCCCCCCGTCTCCGGCGGAAGCACCACGCAGCCTCCGCAAGAAGCCAACCCCGGCTCAGTCGCCCTCACCCGTGACCCCATTGACGCCTCATCCCTCGTCGCCGCCTCCAAGCAAGGCGAAGACGGCGCAGTCGTGGTCTTCGACGGCATCGTCCGCAACCACTCCCGCAACCGCCAGACCCTCCATCTCGACTATGAAGCCTATGAAGAGATGGCCCTCAACCAAATGCGGACCCTCGCCGCCCAGGCCCGTGAAAAATACGGCGTCCGCCATGTGACCATGATCCATCGCCTTGGCCGCCTCGGCATCGGTGAAACCAGCGTCCTCATCGTCGTCGCCTCGGCCCACCGCGCGCAGGCCTTTGAAGCCTCCCGCTGGCTCATCGACACCCTAAAGAAGACCGTCCCCATCTGGAAAAAGGAGACATTCGTCGACGGGGCAGTATGGGCCGCCGGCGAACCATTCCCCGAAAGCCTGGCCATTGCCCCCGCGGAGGCCGCGCATGACGCGTAGCCGTCGAGTCACGCAGGTCTGTGCAGCGGTGCGAAAGGGCACGACTTCATCGGGGTCCCCAGCGACAGGTCTTCGTCGCCGGGGTGGGGCTTCAGTCGTGCCGCAACCTCAAAAACTCTGTCCTAACGTAGATGTGCGAAAGGGCACGACTTCAGTCGTGCCGCAAGTTGCACTAAATGAGAGAAATGGGGCTTTAGCCCCTGCGGGCTGTCTTCGGAACGGGCACCGCGCCAATCATTTCCGCTTCTTGACGCGCGCTCTCCCTTTTGTCCTTCTCCTTTTCGTCCCATCCCTCCCCGCCCAGGACGCCACCTTCCACATCGACGCCAAACTGGTCAGCGTCTTCGTCAATGTCACTGACCGCAACGGCGCCATCGTCGGCGCCCTCACCCGCGACGACTTCACCATCACTGAAGACGGCCGCCCCCAGCAGATCGCCATCTTCGAGCGCCAGTCTGAACTACCCCTCAACCTCACCCTGGCCATCGACACCAGCGGAAGCGTCCGCAAGGACATGACCGAAGAAGCCGATGCCGCCCGCCGCTTCGTCCATGCCATCCTCCGCCCCCAGGACCAGATGTCTGTCCTGCAGTTCGCCACTGAAGTGAGCGAACTCACGCCCTTCACCAACAAAATCGCCGTCATCGATCGCAGCCTGGCCCGCCTCCACGGCGACTTCGCCACCGCCCTCTACGACGCCATCTATCTCGGCTCGGAGCGCCTCGGCCCCAAAAAGGGCCGCAAAGTCCTCATCGTTGTCTCCGACGGCGACGACACCGCCAAAAGCACCACCTACGCCCAGGCCCTCGAGCAGGCCCTGCGCAACGAAGTCATGATCTACACCATCATCGATGTGCCCATCGAGGCCAGCGCCGGCCGCGACCTGGGCGGCGAACACGCCCTCATCACCCTCGCCGAGCAGACCGGCGGCAAAAGCTTCTATGTCAGCAGTGGCGGCCTCGACAA
>PMWR01000299.1:1977-12162 GCA_003166055.1 Acidobacteriaceae bacterium | reverse complement strand
ATCTTGCCGTTCATCTTCTCGTTGCGATCGTCCACTTCCACGCGCAGGCCCGCGGCCTTCAACTCCGCTTCAATCTTTTTCGCGTATTCATGATGCCGCTCGCTGATGGGCACCAGGCCCACCTGCACCGGCGCCAGCCACAGCGGGAACGCGCCTGCATAATGCTCGATGAGCACGCCGAAGAAGCGCTCCACCGAGCCGAACAGCGCGCGATGCACCATGACCGGCTGATGCCGCTCGCCGTCCTCGCCCACGTACTCAAGCTCAAAGCGCGCCGGCAGAGTGAAATCGAATTGCACCGTGGAGAGCTGCCACAAGCGTCCCAGTACGTCGACGAGTTTCACGTCGATCTTAGGGCCATAGAAAGCCGCTTCGCCGGGGATGGTCTTGTAGGCGATTCCCTTCCTTTCGAGTGCCTTCCGCAAAGACCCCTCTGCAAGGTTCCAGTTCTCGTCGGAACCGGCGTACTTGGCGCGGTCGTTGGGATCCCAGGTCGATAGCTCTACCTTGAACTCGTGGAAGCCGAAGGTCTTCAGCACGGCCTCGGCAAAGTCGATGCAGGCGACAACTTCATCTTCAATTTGGCCGGGTGTGCAGAAGATGTGTGCATCGTCCTGCGTAAAGCCGCGCACCCGCAGCAGGCCATGCATCGTTCCCGACCGCTCGTAACGGTAGACATTGCCTAACTCGGCGTAGCGCTGAGGCAGGTCGCGATAACTGCGCGGCGAGCTCTTGTAGATCAGAATGTGGCCGGGGCAGTTCATCGGCTTCAGCCGGTACTCGGCGTCATCCAGCTCCATGGGAGTGTACATGTTCCCTGCGTAGTGCCCCTCGTGACCGCTGACCTTCCACAGTTCGCGCCGCATCACATGCGGCGTGAAGACCATGGAATAGCCCCGGCGGAGACATTCTTCGCGCATCCAGTCTTCCATGACTTTGCGCACGATGCCGCCCTTGGGATGCCAGAAGACGAGACCCGGTCCGGCCAGTTCCTGGATGCTGAACAGGTCGAGTTGCTTGCCCAGCACGCGATGATCGCGCTTCTCCGCTTCTTCAAGCCGCGCAAAGTGCTCGTCCAGCGCCTTCTGCGAGAAGAACGCCGTACCGTACACGCGCTGCAACTGCGGATTCTTCTCGTCGCCCAGCCAGTACGCGCCGGCCAACGATAGTACCTTGAACGCCTTCACGCGCCCCGTCGAGGGCACATGCGGCCCGCGGCAGAAGTCCACAAAATTCCCGTTCCGGTAAAAGCTCACTTCGGAACCAGGCTCCGTGAATTTTGTCACGAAGTGTGTCTTCATGAAGTCGCCGTCGCGCTCAAACTCCGCCAGAGCCTGCTCGCGCGGCTCGTATTCGTGCACAAACTTCTCGTCGCGCGCCACCACTTCCGCCATCTTTTTCTCGATGGCCGCCAGGTCGTCCGGCGTGAACCGCTTCTCGCGATAGAAGTCGTAAAAGAATCCCGCGTCGGTGGCCGGGCCGTGGCCCAGCTTGGTCTCAGGAAACAATTCGAGCACAGCGGTGGCCAGCACATGCGCGGCCGAGTGCCGCACCACCTTCAACGCTTCGGGATCGGTTTCCTTCACCAGTTCGAGTTTCGTATCCGCGGTGAGCGGAGTCGCCAGGTCCACAAGGCGCGCGGCGCTGCCGTCCTCGGCCGCATACATCGCCGCTTCCGAGGGCTCTGCTTCGGTCCCGGCTTTCTTGGTTGCCCCGGCGAGCGGAGTCAGCCGCGCTACGACCGAGGCCGCGGCCAACCGCGGCGAGATTTCGTTGGCAATGTCAAAAGGCGTTGTCCCAACAGGCACTTCGCGAATGGCCCCATCGGGCAGGTGTACGGCAATTGTCTGCGTGCTCATGATTGATCGGATCCTGTGTTTTCCGGCCGCGGTATTTTTCTCTCCGTGGCAACCCTTCAGGATATACCGAGTATTGTCCGGAACTGTGATGTACCATGGCGCGTATGAGCTTTCAGGCGGAGAATCTCCTGTTCCGCGCCCATTTGAATCCCGTTTTGAGGGAGAGGTCAAGACAATGAGCTGGCGTTTGCGGGGCCCTGCGCTCCTGGTTGCAGTCATTCTTTTCGGCACAGTCGCAGCTTCGGCGCAACCCGCCATTCAGCCCACGGTGGACATCACCAAGGTCCCCGCCGCTGCCCAGCCATCGCCCCATTTCAACGTGGACGAGGCCACGGAAGCCTATATGGCCATGATGCCGCCGGACGCTATCGCCCGCTCCAATGCCTACTTCGAGGGCGGCTACTGGCTCATTCTCTGGGATTTTCTCTATGCCTCGGCAGTTTGCCTGATCGTCCTGAACACGGGCTGGTCCGCGGCCATGCGCGATCGCGCCCAGCGCATCACGCGCTTTCGCTGGCTTCAGAACGCGCTTTACTGGATCCAATATGTCCTGCTTACTTCACTGCTCGGTTTTCCCCTCGAGTACTACGAAAGCTTCGTCCGCGAGCACAAATACGGCATGGCCACCCAGACATTCTTGCCGTGGATGGGCGATGAATTGAAGGGCCTGGCCCTCAGCGCGATCATGGGCGCCATCGCCTTCATCGTCCTGTTTGCCATCGTGCGCAAGAGCAGAGAAACATGGTGGATCTGGGGCACGGTTGTCTCGATTGTCTTTATCGTGATATCCATCGCCATCGGCCCNNCATGGCCCATGCCAACGGCATCTCGACAAACGACGTCTACGAGATCGACGCCAGCCGCCAGACCACCCGCATGAGCGCCAATGTCAGCGGCATCGGCAACACCATGCGCATCACGCTCAACGACAACCTGCTCAAGCGCGGTTCGCCCGAGGAGATTCAGGCGGTAATGGGGCACGAGATGGGCCATTACATTCTCAACCACATCCCCATGACCGTTCTCTTCCTTTCGGTTGTCTTTGTGCTCTTCTTCGCCTATCTGCGCTGGGCACTGCGCTGGACCCTGGCCCGCTGGGGAGATTGCTGGGGAATTCATGAGATCGCCGATCCCGCCGTTCTGCCCCTCGTGTTCCTGCTGGGCGGGCTCTTCTTCTTCGTTCTCACGCCTATCTCGAACACCCAAATCCGCGCCCAGGAGAAGGAAGCCGATATGTTCGGCCTCAACGCCGCGCGCCAGCCCGACGGCTTCGCCCAGGCCGCGATTCACCTGGGCGAATACCGCAAAATGCGCCCCGGCCCGCTGGAAGAATGGCTCTTCTTCGACCATCCAAGCGGCTACAATCGCATTCACTCCGCAATGCAATGGAAGAGCGAGGATCTTCAACTCTTTGAAAAGCAGGATTGCCCGGCACCAGCCGTCGCGTCAGTTCCTCCCGTAGCGCATTGACGGGCTCAATAGCACGGCGTTCCGTTTTGATGAGGCCGAAACCAGGCTGAAGCCATCCGGCCGTGCGCGGCCTCAACTCTCCTAAGATGAGAGAGGGTTGAGGCTACACATGCGCTGGATTTCTTTGCTGTTCTGGTTTGTCCTTTGCTTTGCCGTTGCGGGCGTCGGTGGGACGTTTACCGCTGCCGAAATTCCCGGCTGGTACCGCACCCTGGTTCGCCCGTCGATTGCGCCGCCGAACTGGGTCTTTGGCCCGGTGTGGACCGCGCTTTATGCCATGATGGCTGTCGCCGCCTGGCGGGCATGGATTGCGCCTGCATCGAGCCTCAGAACCGCCGGCCTCATTCTGTTTGTGGTCCAATTGGCTCTGAACTTCGCCTGGTCCTTCATCTTCTTCCGCGAGCATGCGATTGGATTGGCGCTGGTTGAAGTAATGGTTCTGTGGGCGGCAATCTGCGCCACCACGCTGGTCTTCAGCCGGTTTGTGCCGGAGGCCGCGTGGCTCATGGCGCCGTACTTGGCCTGGGTCACGTTTGCGAGTATTTTGAACGGCGCCTTCTGGCAGCTCAATTAGACCCGGTTCCCCATAGGAATACCACCTATAGGGGATAGACCCCCCTCAAAAGACTGACTCCGTGTCCAAAGGGGTATTTCATTCCTTTCGAGAAGGGAATAATGTCACCTTCACTGAAAGAAACTTCTGAAACTATTGCGGAAACAGAGTTGCGGTATCCCGAAAGCCCAAAGTTCAGGTCGACGCGACCAATGGAAGCGGCGATTCAACAGCAGGTTAGAAAAGGCACTGTAGTTCAGTTTCCGCTCCGAGGGGGTAGAGACAATGCAAGTCCTTTGCAGACCTACAAATCATCATGCTGACACACGTTGCTGTGTTTGTGGCCAGGGTTTTCAAATGTCCTGGGAGTGGGAAGCGCACGCAGAACGCAAAGAGATTCTCTTTGAAATCCAGAAGACGCTGTGCAGCCATCATCGCAATCAAACTGTTGACAAGGTTCATCCGAAGACCGAATTTCTTGCTCCGGACCACTTCGGGCCGTTCTTGCCCGCCGCGGCCGCGTCTCCAAGCCGGTCCGAGGTATTCGCTTAGTAAGCCCTAAACCTCATCCTGCACTCATAACGGCTACCGCTCAAACGCACACGAAGGCTGGGATCGCTCCCAGCCTTCGCGCGTGTTTGCTAGATTCTGCCGGAATCCGGCCAACAGGTTAGAGCGGCTGCACGTCGGCAGCCTGCCATCCCTTGGGCCCCTTCACCACGTTGAACTGCACGGCTTGACCCTCTTGCAGACTCTTGAATCCGCTTGAGTTGATCGCAGAGTAATGCACGAACACGTCTTCGCCGTTCTGGCGCGAGATAAAGCCGAAGCCCTTCGCGTCATTGAACCACTTCACAGTACCTTGTTCCATTTTGATCGTATTTCCTGGATTGAATTGCGCTGGATGAATCGGAGCGACCACTGGCAGAATCTTGCTTGGTTGGGCGAGTTTGCTGCTCACGCCCGGTTCGACTCTAACGCTATCCAAAGTATATCATCCCGCTGGAAATTTGGTGCGGAAATTGTCGCCCTCTCTCTCGTTCTGCCAATCTCGTTTCCGAAATGTGTTGACGGGAATAGACTTACAGACCAACCCCAGCATGTGATACGGTGAGAGGTCGATATGCTCCACGATCAGGTTCCCGGCCTGCTTGCCCGCGCCACCGAGCTTCTCGAGGCGGAGTTCAGCTCCCTGCCGCCCCTCGACCCCCTCGCCAATCCAGAGGCAATCGCCCCAGAGACAATGGCCGAAGTCCTCGCGGCAACAGCGCACCGGCTCAGAGACAACTACCCCTATTTCCACCCTCTNNCAGATGCTCAAGCCGCCCCACCCGGTGGCGCGGGCCGCCTACGCCCTGGCAATGACCATCAATCCCAACAACCATGCTCGCGACGGCGGGCGGGCCAGTTCGGAGATGGAGATCGAAGCCGTCGCCGGGATTGCCCGCATGTTCGGCTGGGAAGCATCCTCCTACCTTGGCCATCTCACGTCCAGCGGAACCATGGGCAATCTTGAAGCCCTGTGGGTAGCCGGCCAGTTGGCGCCCGGACGCCGCATCGTGGGCTCGGGGCAGGCGCATTACACCCATCAGCGCATCTCAGCCGTTCTCAAGCTGGACTACGCGTGCATTCCCGCCGACAGCCGCGGCCGCATGAGTCTCGAGGCGCTGGAAACCGAGCTGCGCAAAGGCGATGTGGGCACGGTTGTCGCCACGCTCGGCACTACGGCCATCGGCGCGGTGGATCCGTTGCCTGAAATCCTGGCGCTCAAGCAGAAATACGGCTTCCGGGTCCATGTGGACGCGGCCTACGGAGGCTATTTCCGCCTTATCCCCGAGACTCTGGACGAGCCAGCCCGACGCGCCTACGCTGCCATCGCCCAGGCCGATTCCATCGTGGTCGATCCGCACAAGCACGGTCTGCAGCCCTACGGTTGCGGCTGCGTTCTCTTCCGCGACCCCTCCGTGGGGCGGTTTTATAAGCACGATTCTCCTTATACCTATTTCACTTCAAAGCAGTTGCACCTGGGGGAGATCAGCCTTGAGTGCTCCCGTGCCGGAGCAGCGGCAGTGGCCTTGTGGGCCACGCAGCAGCTTTTGCCGCTCACCCAGGGTGGTGAATTTGCGCGCGGGTTGGCTCGCGGCCGGGCCGCGGCCATGGAACTCTACCGCCGGCTGCGCCAGGAAGACCGCTTCCAGCCTCTCGCCGCCGGTGCGCCGGAGCTCGATATCGTGGTGTGGAAACTGAACGCGGAGACTCCGGAGCGAGCCTCGCAACTCGCGCAAGACATTTTTGTAGCCTGCGCCACACGGGATTTGCATCTGGCCCTAGTACAATTGCCGCTATCGTGGTTTCAGCCGCAGTCCGCTGAAACAAACGAAAGCGGCATGGTCACATGCCTTCGTTCGGTGCTGATGAAGCCCGAACACGAGGCATGGCTCGACAGGATTTGGGAACGGCTTAGAGCGGCCTGCGTGGATGTCATGAGAGAGTAGGAACGATGGCAGAGGCAAGTGTGCTCGGTATCGAAAGAGGGGCCGAAAAAGAAAACGTTCTCATCCAAGCTGGAGATTGTTCCCTGGTCGTCCTTCCCCACCTGGGCGGCAAAATCGCGTCCTTGCGTTTCAAAGATCGCGAACTTCTTCAGGCCCCGCTCGCGCCTTACGCTCCCCGCACCCGGACCATGTCTTTCGATGCGGGCGACGCCAGCGGCTGGGACGAGTGCTTGCCCTCTGTGGCCGCGTGCACAATCGAAACCCCTGCCGGCCCGGCCTCCATTCCCGATCACGGCGATTTGTGGCGAATTGAGTGGCAGCCAGTCGCTTCGACTGAAAACGCTGCCGTTTTCCGCGGAAAATGCTTCTCGCTGCCGCTGGCGCTGGAACGGGCCATCACCCTGAGCGAAAAAAGCGATGGAGCCGGAATGAGCTGGCAACTGCGCCTCGAGTACAGGGTGACCAATACCGGCAGCTATCCGGCGCCATGGTCCTGGGCGGCGCATCCGCTCCTCGCCGCGGAGGCCGGAGATCGCATCGTTCTGCCTCCCTCCATCAAAACACTGCGCCTCGAGGGTTCCGGCGGCGGCCGCCTCGGAAAGCCCGGCGATACGGTTCCATGGCCCATTGCCCGGCTGGCCGACGGCAGCCGGACAGACCTGAGCCTGGCGCTGACCCCCGACTCCGCCGTCGGCGACAAGCTCTTTGCCGGTCCGCTTTCCGCGTTGGAAAACTGGGCCGTGCTGGAGCGTTCGCGGGCAGGCATTCGCATCAAAGTGACCCATGATCCAAGAGCCACTCCCTATCTTGGCCTGTGGATCTGCTACGGCGGCTGGCCCGACCGTCCCGGCCCGAAACAGACCTGCGTCGCCCTTGAGCCGTCGACCGCGCCCGTCGACAGCCTTGCCCAAACCGGGCCGTGGTCGCGCCGCCTCGCTCCGGGTGAATCCGACCATTGGCGGATGTTCGTTGACCTTCAACCGATGTAACGTGTGACTTTACATGCATGATCCTGCCCTTTTCCGCTCCATGCACCAGGCCCGCTTCCAGGCGGACCCCTCCATCTTTGTCGCGCCGGGCCGAGTCAACCTGATCGGCGAACACACCGACTACGCCGAGGGCTTCGTCATGCCCGCGGCCATCAACTTCGCCACCCTGGCGGGCATCTCGACCCGCACAGACGGCAAAATCGCCATTTATTCTGAAAACTACGCCAAGCAGAGAACCTTTGACGTCGCGGAGTTGCCTACCGCCGCGAGCAACCATTGGAGCGACTATCCGCTCGGCGTCGTGTCAATTCTGGCGGAGATGGGCAACACCATTCCCGGCTTCAGCCTGTCGCTCTGGGGCGATGTTCCGCTCGGCTCCGGCCTCTCCAGTTCCGCTTCCGTTGAAGTGGCTACGGCGCTGGCCGTCATGTCGCTCATTGGAGTCACCTACCCTGGGCCCGTGCTGGCGCGTCTTTGCCAGCGTGCTGAAAACGAGTTCGTGGGCGCCAATTGCGGCATCATGGACCAATTCATCTCCGCCAACGGCGCGGAAAACCACGCCCTGCTGCTGGATTGCCGCGACCTCAGCTTCAAGCTCGTGCCCATTCCGGCCAATGTGGCGCTGGTGATTGCCAACACCATGGTCAAGCACGCCATCGCCGGCGGCGAATACACCTCGCGCCGCGCGGAAGTGGAAGAGGCCGCTACGGTCATCGGCAAACATCGCCCTGGAGTGAAGTTCCTCCGCGATGCAACGCTGAACGATTTAGGCAAATGGGGCCAGGAGATGAGTCCCAACGCGCTTAAGCGCGCCAGACATGTCGTCAGCGAGAACACTCGCACCGTGCAGGCTGCTAAAGCACTCTTAAACGGAGACTTCAAGACACTAGGAGCGCTGATGGCCGGCGCGCACTGGAGCTACAGTCATGATTTTGAAGCCAGTTGCGCCGAGGCCGACGCCATGGTGGCCCTGGCGCAGGATTTGCCCGGACTCATCGGCGCGCGCCTCACCGGCGGAGGCTTCGGCGGCTGCACCATCAACCTTGTGGAACTGAGCTCCGCCCCGGCTTTTGTTGAAGCGCTGGCCGCGCGTTACGCCGCGCAAATCGGAATTGTCCCGCAGATTCACATTTGTCACGCCTCAGGCGGCGCGCACCGCGTGACATAAGGTGCTTTGCCGCCGAACCCACACAACGCATCGCCGCGGGACTCCGGGAGAGCGTATTCCCAATACCGGCGCGGGATGGCGCAATTGTGTTACCGAAGTTCGCAAATCGGTGATCGCCGCGCGCGCATTGGCCCGATAAACTTGCTATAGCACCTTCGGTCCGCTTGCTAAAATGAACGGAGTCTAACCCAGGAACAACCGAGTGGAGCTTTGAGTGCAGAGGTCTCCTCCGGAACCGTGATCCACCGAACGCCGTGCAGGTTTTGTTGAGCGGCGTGGAGACAATGAAGTCATGCCGTCGACAACTCCTCATCCGTTCTCATACGAAACCTTTCCCACCGCGGGCCACGTTGCTTACTTCTCGATGGAAATAGCCATCAATCCAGGNNCTGGTGGCCTTCACGTTGCTTCACCGCAAGGGGTATTTTCAGCAGCACCTCGACGGCAACGGCATACAGACGGAAGACGTTCAGCCGTGGAACCCTGCGGACTTCTGCACCGAGGAACCGGCGCGGGTTACGGTCTCCGTCGAGGACCGCGTCGTAACCCTGCGCGCCTGGCGATACGACCTGACCGGCCGTTACGGCCACGTGGTGCCGATCTACCTCCTCGATACGGATCTCGACGGGAATTCGGGATGGGATCGCGGGCTTACCGATCACCTCTACGGCGGTGACAGCAACTACCGGCTTCAGCAGGAGATTGTGCTGGGCATGGGCGGCGTGCGCATGGCGCATGCACTGGGCTACAGGCTCAATGTCTACCACATGAACGAAGGCCATGCCGCGCTGCTGGTTCTCGCGCTGCTGGAACGTCAATTGGGCGGCGGCCCGCTGGGTGCGGCCACCGAATCGGACATCGAAATGGTGCGCAGAAAATGCGTCTTTACCACTCATACCCCGGTTCCCGCCGGCCACGATCGCTTCTCCACCGAGCAGACCATTCGCATCCTCGGCGGCGACCGCACGGCGCGGCTTGAAAAACAAGGCTGTTTTCGCGACGGCATGTTGAACATGACGCTGCTGGCGCTGCGCTTCTCGCGCTACGCCAACGGTGTGGCCATGCAGCACGCAAAAGTCTCCCGCGACATGTTTCCTGAGTTCGCCATCGACTCCATCACCAACGGCGTCCACGCGCCCACCTGGGTCTCAGAGCCGATTCAGCGGTTGCTTGACGCGAGCTTCTCCCCCTGGCGCCGCGACAACCTCTACCTGCGCAATGCCATCAACCTGCCGGAGAAGGACATTCTCGCCGCCCACGCCCGCGCCAAGGGCGATCTGCTCGGCGAGGTGGCCGCTCGCACCGGCCTGGTGCTCAACCCCAATGTGCTCACCCTGGGATTCGCGCGCCGCGTGGCCACCTACAAGCGCGCCACGCTGCTCTTCACCGATCCAGAACGGCTGGCGAAAATCGCCACCGCGGCCGGCGGCCTGCAAATCATCTATGCGGGCAAGGCCCATCCCCAGGACGATCCCGGCAAGGCGCTCATCCAACAGGTCTTCGCGGATGCCGTCAGGCTGTCGAATGACATGCTGCGCATTATCTACCTTGAAAACTACGGCTGGGACCTGGGCGCGCTGCTTACCGCCGGCGTCGATGTCTGGGTGAACACGCCCCGCCGCCCCTATGAAGCCTCGGGCACCAGCGGCAT
>PMWR01000299.1:0-1945 GCA_003166055.1 Acidobacteriaceae bacterium | reverse complement strand
CCCATCCATCGAGCGTCCTTTTGTCCTTTTGCTCGATGGGTGGGAGTATATGCAGCCCGCTATGATGGCTGCCGTATCTCGCTCGAAGTCCCGCCCGCCGCTGGAATGTAGCATTTCAGCGTGTAATCCATCACCATGCGATCCGCATTGAAGCGCCACCCCAGTGTGCGAATGGTCCGCTTCATCCGCTTGATCCATCCCCGCGGCAGCCCGTCGCGATCGCGTTGATAGTAGAGCGGAATCAGTTCGTCGCGCAGCACGCGATACAGGTCCTCGCCGTCGCGCGTGTCGTGCACATCGAAGTTCGAATGCGTTCTGCCTCCGCCAATCGCGAAGCCGTTCAGGCCGTCGTACGCCTCGGCCCACCAGCCGTCCAGCACCGAGAGATTCAGCCCGCCGTTGAGCACCACCTTCTGTCCGCTGGTTCCCGAAGCCTCCAGCGGCCGCCGCGGATTGTTCAGCCACACATCCACGCCCTGCACCAGGTAGCGGCCCACGTTGATGTCGTAGTCCTCAATGAAGACGAATTTGTCGGCGAACTTCGGGTCGCGCATCATCTCGGCAATCTGCTGCAGAACCCGCTTGCCCGGCTCGTCGTGCGGGTGCGCCTTGCCGGCAAAGAGAAACTGCACCGGCCGCTTGGGATCGTTCACCATCGACGCCAGCCGCTCGATATCGGCCAGCACCAGGTTGGCTCGCTTNNGCCTCCTGCGGCTCTCCGCGGCGTTCGGACTGCTCCCGAGCACGCCGCCTTGCAAAATCCAGCAACTGCGACTTCAGGCTCAGATGCGTCTCCCAAAGTTCGCCGTCGTCCACGTTTTCAATCTCTTCCCAGGTGCGCGCCGAACCGCTATTGCTCTGCCAGCCCACTCCGAGGTGGCGATCGTAGAGCCGGCACATCTGCGGCGCGAGCCACGAGGGCACATGCACTCCATTGGTGATGTGGCCAATCGGCACTGCATCCTCCGGCTTGCCGGGATACAGGCACTTCCACATCGCCCGCGACACTTCACCGTGCAGTGAAGAGACCGCATTTGCTCGCCGCGAGAGCTTCAGGCCCAGCACCGTCATGCAAAACTGCTCCCCGGGATCTGTCGGATACTCGCGCCCAAAGCCCATCATGTTCTCGTGCGAGATTCCCAGTTGCTCGCGCAGCGGCCCCAGGTGCTCTTGCATCAGATCGGGGCTGAACCGGTCGTGTCCCGCCGGCACCGGCGTATGCGTGGTAAAAATCACTTCGCGCGGAATCTGGCTTGCGGCGGTATTGAAGTCCAGCCCCTCTTCTTCCATGCGGCAGCGAATCGCCTCAAACACCGCAAAGCCGCTGTGTCCCTCGTTCAGATGCAGCACTCCCGGCGAGATGCCCATCGCCTTGAGCGCGCGAAAGCCGCCAACGCCCAGCAGCAGCTCCTGGCGAATGCGCGTCCGCCCGTCGCCACCATAGAGCCGCGACGTCAGCTCGCGATCCTCGGGCGCATTCCCCTCCACATTCGAGTCCAGCAGCAGCAGATCGCAGCGGCCCACCTTGACCCGCCACACCTTTGCCTTGATCGATCCACCCCGCGTTTGAATCTCCACCACCACCGGCTCGCCGTTCTGTCCGATTGCCGGCTGCATCGGCAGTTGATTCACGTCGGTCTGCAGGTACTCTTCCCGCTGCCAGCCGCTGTCATCCAGCCGCTGCAAAAAGTAGCCCTGCCCNNACCAGCGGAATGTCCAGGTCGGACGCGCTTTTGATGTGGTCGCCCGACAGCACGCCCAGGCCGCCGGAATAAATTGGCAACGATTCATGCAACCCGAACTCCGCGGAGAAGTAGGCCACAGGACGGGGCCGCAACACGCCCGCGTTGGCCGCGCCCCAGGTCCGGTCCGCCTTCAGATATTCCTGCTGTCGCCGATAGACGTAATTGATGCGGCTATGCAGCACCAGTTCGGTTGCGCGGCG
>PMWR01000497.1 GCA_003166055.1 Acidobacteriaceae bacterium | reverse complement strand
GCATTGAGCAGCATCACCACAAAGGTGAACAGCACCATGATGGCGCCGGCGTAAACGATCACCTGCGCGGCGGCCAGAAACTCCGCGCCGAGCAGAAGATAAAGCACCGCCAGCGAGGTCATCACCACAATCAGTGAGAGGGCACTGTTGATGGGATGGCTCTGGAGCAGGAGGTTAATGGCCCCAGCCAGGCAGAATCCGGCAAATACGACAAACAGGATCAGGTGCATTGTTCCCTAACGTGCCAACTGTGGCCGGCGAAAGATTACCGGCCGGTTGAGGGAAAGGCTTTGGAGTAAACAGCTCAGGCTCCAGGAAATCCTTCCCGATTTTAAATCATCGATACGCAAGCCAGAGGCTTGTTCCCACAATGTTTAGAATGGCCAGCGGCATAAGGACACGCCATCCGAAGTTCATCAGTTGGTCGTAGCGGAAGCGGGGCAGCGTTCCCCGCACCCAGACGAAGAGAAACAGAAAACTGAAGACCTTGAGGACAAACCAGAAGATCGACGAAAACGCAATCACAAACTGGTTTTGAAAGGGTCTGAGCAGGTGGCCAAAGGGGCTGGTCCATCCGCCGAGAAAGAGCAGAGTGGCCACGCAGCCCACGGTGATCATGTTGGCGTACTCGGCCATGAAGAACATGGCGAACTTCATCGAGCTGTACTCGGTGTGATACCCGGCGGTGAGCTCGCTCTCCGCTTCAGGCAGGTCGAAGGGAGAGCGATTGGTCTCCGCGTAGGCCGCCATCAGGTAGATGAAGAAGGCGAAGAACTGGCATCCGCCGAAGATGTTCCACGAGGCCATACCGTGCGTTGCCTGGCTCTCAACGATCTTCCGCAGGTTCAGCGATCCGGCCCGCATGACTACGCCGACGAGAGACAGGCCGAGCGCCAACTCATAACTGATCAATTGGGCAGAGGAACGAAGCGAGCCGAGCAGAGAGTATTTGTTATTCGAAGACCAACCGGCGAGCGCGATGCCGTACACACCAATCGAGGTGATGCCGAGGATGACCAGCAGGCCGATGTTGACGTCAGCGATCTCAAATAGATGCATGCCGGCGGGGCCGACGTTGGGATCGCCGAAGGGGACGACGCCGATGGAAATGAGTGCGCAACCCAGCGCAATGACTGGCGCAATCAGATAGAGTGGCCGGTAAACGCCGGTGGGGATCAGATCCTCTTTGATAAACAGCTTGGCGCCGTCGACCAGCGGCTGCAGCAGGCCGAACGGGCCCACGCGGCTGGGACCCCAGCGGTTCTGGATGCGACCCACCAGCTTCCGCTCAAGCAGCACGGTGTAGGCGACGCCCATCAGCATCACCACCGTCACCACGGCCACCTTGAGCAGGCTCCACAGGAAAAACGCGAGAATCGTCACTTGCCTCAGCCTCTTCTGCGTGTTGCATTCGTACAGGTCTTCATTATGCCGCTAGTCCGCAGCGGACTCTGCGAGTTCGTGCGCCTGGTGTTGTTCGAGTTCGTTGAGTGCGGGGCTGTAACGGCCCAGCGTTGAGGAGGTGAACAGCGTGTCGTGCGCGGGAACGATGGTGTCGGATCCAGTCGCGGCTATTGCCGAGACAGGCACGAAACCCGGCTCTGTGCGCACGTCGTTGCCACCGAAAAGATTGAGCCGGTCGAGTGTGTAACCGGGAACCAGCCGTTCGATTTCGTCGAGCACGGCGAGTGGATCGAAAGGGCTGAGCTTCGGTTCAAGGTTGTTGGCTGCGAGCCAGACGGAGTGACGATCTGCCTCGCCGGAATGCGCGCCACGCGACTGGCCCAGGTCGGCGGTCACGCTGCCTTTGCCGAAGGGAACCAGCATCTTGACATCGACTCCCATGCCGCCTGCGAGACGCACGAGGATTTCGAAGTCGGGCTTGACACCGGCGTGATCGGCTGCTTTCTTCACCAGTTGCACATCGCCAAAGGTGTTGGTGACAGTGCCGGATTTTTCGTAAAGACTGGCGGCCGGGAAAACAACGTTGGCGAGGGCAGCGGTTTCAGTGAGGAAGATATCTTGCACCACGACGAAGGTGTTCTTCAAAGCTGCTGGATTGACGGAGAGACTATGCACGGGGTTGGAGCCGACCACAAGCAAAGCACCGAGTTCGCCTTTGCCGGCTGCGTCGAAGATTTGCGGCAGGCTCTTGCCCGGCGTTGCAGGCAGGCCCGCGTATTCCGCGAATGCGCCCGGAGCGGTGACCGGCACATAGCCGGGCAGCAGGTCAGGGAAGAGGCCCATGTCGGCCGCACCGCGCGAGTTGGCGTGGTCGCCGAGATACGCGAAGCGAACGTTGGCGCGTTTCAGGCCCCAGGCCGTGAGAGATTCAATTGCCTCGCCGCGATATTCCTGGCCGAAGATTACGACGAGCGATTCCTCTGCTGCTACCGCCTTGGTGAAGTCGGAGTCGGCGGATTCGAGAAGTGCTGCGAGCGTGTCGTAGGAGTCGAGGTGCAGCGTAGCTTTGGCCTGGCGCTCAAGTTTGATTTTCTTTGTATTCGCGAGGTAAAGCCGCGCTCGGTTCAGGCGGACGTTGGTGCGAAGCTCCCAGGCCAGCAGCGGATGTTCTTCTGTTGGATCGCCGCCGATGAGGAGGATTGCCGGAGCCGCGGCGATGTCGCGCAGGCTGGCCGTCTTTTCTTTGTGACCTGCCAGGGCGCGCGCGAAGGACGCATAGTCCGTAGTGCGGTCGTGGTCGATGTTGTTGGTCCGAAGAACCGTCCGAGCGAATTTCTGAAGCAGGTAGTTCTCTTCGTTGGTGGTCTGATTGGAGCCAATGACGGCGATGGATGAGCCGCCCTTGGCTTCGAGAGCCTTCTTGAATCCGGCGGCTGCGGTACGGAACGCGTGTTCCCACGTGGCCGGTTCCAACTTGCCGGCGGCGTTGCGCACCAGCGGCTTTGAAAGGCGGTCGGGGCTTTCGACAAAATCGAAACCGAAGCGGCCCTTGGCGCAGAGGAAATCGCCATTGATGCCGCTCTTGTCGCG
>PMWR01000291.1 GCA_003166055.1 Acidobacteriaceae bacterium | reverse complement strand
ATGGTGCAGCCAGGAGTGTCCGCCCTGGGGTAAAAGAAGAGTACAACAGGCTTGCCGGCATAGTCCGACAGGCTCGCGGTTTTGTTCTCGTCGGTTTCGAGCGTGAAGTCGGCGACTTTCTGATTTAGTTCCATGGGGATTTTCCTCGTATGGTAGATACAGGGTCCGGATTGGCGATTCCTTCTGATTATTCCCGAGGTGGGCGGCAAATGTCATTGCGCAGAGCGCGGTTATTGTTGATGTCACGAACGGTTGCCGTGGTGCTGGGTCTGATGGCCGCGATTCCGGCCAGTGCGCAATACCCTGGGCAGATTGTCAAGACAGGCAAGGAAACGCCGGAATTGCGGTCCATCGCCGTGCTGGAGTGGACTGGCGACCTGGGCAAGCCCAAGACCAGCCGCCTGGTTCCCGTAGCCGTGCTGGACGGCGGCGAATTGCAGGACGGCGGCATCTACCTGGCCCGGCCTGAGCCGCTGGCCCTGGCCGGCGAGGTGGAGTACGAGCTGGATCAGGACGGCAAGCCCGTGGGCCTGTACGACATCAAAAATACTGGGCAGGAGCAGGGTTCGTGGGTGGGCTACGGGTGGTGGAAGCCGATGCCCGTCGAGCGCCCCAGGCGGCCCGCACTGGACATGGCCAAATTCGACGACGATGCCAGGAGCGATGAGCCGGTCCTGCACCGCAAGCATCGCGCCGGCGACGCGCCCTCGGGAGGCGGCACGAGCGGTAGCTCGGGCTCCGGCTCGGCTGGCTCTGGCTCGTCTGGGTCCGGGTCATCGGGGCCCGCAGCCGACAGCGATCCGGACCGGCCTACGCTGCATCGGTCGCCTTCAAGCGGCAGCAGCGATGCGGGCACGGCCGGTACGACGCCCGCTGGCACGACGAACACAGGTTCAACTTCTTCGTCCAACGAGCCGACCTTGCACCGCAAGGATTCTTCCGACAGCACCGGGACCGGAAGCGGGTCTGGCAGCAGCGCATCGGGGTCGAGCAGCACAACGGGTGCGGACGATCCCGACCGGCCAGTGCTGAAGAAGAACCATAAGAAGCCGCCTGAGGACGTGGCTCATGTCGACTCGGTGCCCAACGACGCCGACCCCGACCGCCCGCGGCTCAAGCGGGGCCGGTCGAACGCCGATAACCTCAAGGTAACTCCCAGCCTGATGGGTCTGCCGCCCGACATGCAGCAGGCCGTGGCCGTCTCCGACGCCAAGACCCACCCCGTGCATCCCTGGGATTATCAGTGGGCCAATCCGGACGATGAGACAAAAATGAAGTCAGCTCTGGAGGATATTGCCCGCAACGCTCTGGGCTTGAATCCGCCTCCGGCCCCCCCCGCGCCGAAGAAGACGGCCCAGAAGACGGCGACCCAGAAGACAACGACGCGGAAAACGGCCAAGCTGGTTGCGCCTCCCGCGCCCGCTCCGCTTCAGGACGAGAAGTTTCGCGTCTTCGAGCTCTCCTACGGCGCGGGCGCAACGCTGGTGTTGTCGGCGCACACCGCCGGCCCGCTTGCTCAGGAGAAGTTTGTCACCCTGGTGGCCCAGCCGGACCTCTACGGCAATGTGCTGGTGCTGCTTAAGAATGTGACCGATGGCGCACACCTCGACGACACTCCGCGCATGCGCCTGGTGGATGCGGTGGACGCGCTGGCCGATAATCGCGGCGAGCTGCTGTTTGAACTGCGCGGCGCAACACAGCGCCAGTTCGCCCTCTACCGCGTGCTGCGCGGGCAGGCGGAGAAGCTGTTTGTGAGCGGTGGCGGAGACTTCGGCGTAGAGAGCAGCGAATAGCGAACGCTGGCTGCCCAGGGCTGCGAAGGCCCCTGCGGTCGAGTGCCTGGTTGTGAGCAAGACTGCTCACTTATGGCCGGTTCCTGTAGTTTTGCTTACAACTAAAGCGTCGCCGGGCTTGGCTTGAACCTGGCCTCCTATACAATGAGATTAGAGTGGGCGTGTTGCCACTCCACAAGGACCTTGATTCAATATGGCCTCAGTCGTCACCGCGCTTCCTCCTGAAACCGCCGTCGCAAGCCCACCCGTTTCCATTCCTGAAATTTCGGAGACTTCCGCCTCCACGGCGGTTCATGCGGTGGCCGCCCGGCAAGAGATTCGCATGGGCCGCGCCGCATCCATCGGCCAGGGAATCAACTGGCTGACGTTCGGTGTGATCGTTGCCTTCCACCTCGGCGCAATTGCGGCGTTGTTCTTTTTCAGTTGGCAGCGGCTTGTGGTGATGCTGGTGCTTTACGTGCTGGCCATCAATGTCGGCATCGGCATGTGCTATCACCGCCTGCTTACGCATCGCGGCTACCGGGTGCCCAAGTGGCTTGAATACACCATGACGGTCTTCGCCACGCTCTCGCTTGAGGGCGGCCCCATCTTCTGGGTCTCCACGCATCGCGTTCATCACCAGCTCAGCGATAAAGAAGGCGATCCGCACACCCCGCGCGAAGGCGGCTGGTGGGCTCACGCCGGATGGATCCTCTTCGGCCAGTCATTGCACCTGCAGATTAAGGCGCTCTCGCGCTATTCGCCCGACCTCAGCCGTGATCGCTTCCATGTCTGGATGAGCAAATACCACTGGCTGCCCATCACCATCAGCGGTGTGCTCCTGTTTTCCCTCGGATGGTACTGGGGCGGTTTCGTCAACGGTCTCGCCATGTTCCTCTGGGGCGCGTTGCTCCGCGTAACCCTGGGCCTTCACGCCACCTGGCTGGTCAACTCGGCAACCCACATGTGGGGCAAGCGCCGCTTTGAAACTCACGACGACTCCCGCAACAGCTGGTGGGTCGCGCTGCTCACCGGCGGCGAAGGATGGCATAACAACCACCACGCCCATCCCGTCTCCGCGCGCCACGGCCTCGCTTGGTATGAGATCGATCCCAACTTNNATCTGGATTCTGTCCAAACTCGGGCTCGCCCGCAAAGTCCAGGTCGCCAAGTTCGACCGCAAAAACCCCAAGCCCGCCGGCCTATAGCGGCCCAGCGCAATTGCTGAGTTTCGTCCTGCGAACGGAACGCCGCCGAAAGCTGTCAGCGGCCGGCCCGCTTACTTCTTCATCTTCGCCCGCACCCACAGAACGCCGAAAAACGGCAGCGCCACCACCAGCACCAGCACGCCCGCGGGAAACCCGACATAGCGGTACGTGTCTACGTAGCTCACCGCATGGCCGCCCAGCACGTTCCACCCCAGCAGAGCGAAAATTGCCACGCACGTCGTCGCGAAAAACGTCAGAAACGCCGACGCCACGGCCAGCAGCAGGCTTTGGAACAGGCTGAACCCCTCCAGCGGAAACCCGAACACCGTTTTCCCGCGTCCACTCTGCGCCGTTTGCTTCATCATCTCTTGACCTCTCTCGTCTAGAATACAAATTCATGGCCGGTACTGCACAAATTGAGCTGTGGCAAGCTGACAAAGTCGCCACACAGGTCGCCGTGCTCGACGCCCCCAACGGCATCCACTACGCCGGTTGGGGCGAAACCCGCGTCCCCGACTCCGACCTTGAGCGTCTCGTCGCCGCTGTCCCCGCCCCGCTCGCCCCCGCGCTTCGCCAGCGCGCCTACTACTTCGTTCCCCTTGCCATCGCCGACACGGGCGAGAACCTCGTCGCGCCCGCCTACACCGTCGAACTCGGCGACCGCGCCGTCTGTCATCGCAACGCCACCTTCGGCGACACTGAGGCCGTTTTCATTTCCACCCGCCTTGTCGAAGACCGCTTCGGCCTCGCCTTCGAATTCTTCATCAACGTAGCCCACAACTTCGTTGAAGCAGCCGGCGTTCCCGACAGCTTCTCCACCCTTGTTTGGTCGCAGGCCGAGGCGCGGGTCCGCGGCGAATCCAGCCAGGACGCCTGGGAGAATCGCCGCCGCGCCCTCGAGCCCCAACCCGGCATCAACCCCTCCGGCGCCGCCAGTATCGACGAGCGCGCTCGCTACGCCTTTTTCGAGTCGTCTTTCTCCGACGCTCTCGCCATCTACATGCTCTCCCTTGCTGTTGACTTCGACTACCACGACCTCCGCGAGCGCGAATACCCGCTCCTCGCCGCTCCCGCCCTCGCCGAGCGCCTCCGCCACGTCGCCGTTCTTTTCCCCGCCAACTCCGGTTACGAATTCCAAATCCACTACCGCCGCAAAGGCTAGAACCCTGCGAGCCGACCGTTGCCGCCCGCCGAAAATCGCAATCCGCGCACGATGATCCATCAACCGCCCATCTACGAAGGTCGACCCGCATGAACGTTCTTCTCTTCGGCGCCTCCGGCATGGTTGGTCAGGGAGTTCTCCGCGAATGTCTGCTCGACCCCGGCGTCGCGTCTGTCGTCTCCATCGGCCGCTCGGCAACAGGCGTCTCTCATCCCAAGCTGCGCGAAATCGTTCACGCCGATCTCACCAACTACGCGCCCATCGAATCCGAGCTCTCCGGTTTCGACGCTTGCTTCTTCTCGCTCGGCATCTCATCCGCCGGTCTGAATGAGGAGCAGTACTCGCGCATCACTTACGACTTCACCCTTCGCGCCGCTGAAACCCTCGCCCGCCTCAATCCCGCCATGACCTTTGTCTACGTCTCAGGGCAGGGAACCGACAGCTCCGAGCACGGCCGCATCATGTGGGCGCGCGTCAAGGGCCGCACTGAGAACGCGCTCCTCCGCCTGCCCTTCGAAGCTGCATTCATGTTTCGCCCGGGAATCATCGTGCCCCGCTTCGGAGCACGCTCGCGCACAGCGCTCTATCGCATCCCCTACGCGCTCACTCGCCCGCTTCTTCCGCTCTTGCTCCGCGCCTTTCCCAATCACGTGCTCACCACGGATGAAATCGGCCGGGCCATGATCGTCGTCGCCCGCCACGGCGCATCCAAACCCGTTCTCGAAACCGCCGACATTCGATCGCTGCTCTCGCTTTCCTCAGCAGCCTGAATCCCTACTCCTCCGAATTCCAGTCGATCACTGCATGCAGCAGCATCGCCAGCCACGGCCACGCCGTACCCTGTCCGGAGTTGCGCCGGCAAGGCTGTTTGCACAAGCGATACGCTTTCCCGTGCCAAACCTGCTTCAGTGGTATAGAACTCTGAATAGCCCCAGTGCGCAATTTCGAGAAAACCCGAACGGAATTCCAGGAGATACTCGCCAAGCCCATTCGCGAACTCGGGCTCAAGCTCGAAGGTTCTCCGCTCGAACGATTCGTTCAGCAGCTTTATCGCGAGCTTGAGGCCAAGGGCATCCACAAGTTCCGTCCGCTTTGCTATCTCACCGATGAATGGGGATGTCCCTCAGGCGAGCCCGTCATCGGCATTCCCTTTTATCTGGCCAACCTTGACCTGGCACAGCTTGAGCGCAATATGAACGATCTCGAAGACGCCCGCGAAATCATGATGTACATGCGTCATGAGGCCGGGCATGCATTCAATTACGCTTACCAGCTGTACAAATCGGCTGAGTGGCGCGATCTCTTTGGTCCGTTTCGCCGCGCCTATCGCGATAACTACCGTCCCATACCGTTTTCGCGGAAATTTGTTCGCCACTTGGCCGGGTGGTACGCGCAGAAGCATCCGGATGAAGATTTTGCCGAAACCTTTGCTGTCTGGTTAACGCCTCGCTCGCTATGGCGAAAGCGCTACCAGGGTTGGGACGCGCTGGCCAAACTTCGATACGTCGATCGCATGGCGCGAAAAGTCGGAGATGTCGAGCCCATCCGGCGTCGCGGCCGCGCCGACATCACAGTCGATGAGATGGAATCGACGGTCGGCGAATTCTATCGTCTCAGCGTGCCGGAGGAGGTTCCGTTGCAGGAACTGGCGCTCGATACCGACCTGGCGGACATCTTCAATATCTCCCGCAAGCGCCACAAGGGAGTGCGGCCCGCCCAGGACATGTTGCGTCAGCATCGTAAGCCCATTGTCGACAAGGTCGCTTATTGGAGCGGCGTGCAGCGTCCCATCGTCAAACGCCTGGTCGAATCCATCTGTAAGCGTGTCGAGGACCTTGGTCTGCGCGTGGACGTTCGACGCGAGTCCGAGTACCTCACGGAGTTCACTGTGTACACAACCGCACTCTCAATGAATTACCTGGTTCGGGGCAAGTTTATCCATCCCTGAGGCGTGCCGGCATCTGCCGCCGCGCCGATTGAAGGTCGCATGACTGGAACCAAGTTGAAAGTCACCGTGCTGTATGACTTATGGGAAGAAGAACCTGCTGAAGAGCAGGAAGAAGCTCCTCCACCGCGCAAGCGCAAGGGACAAAAAAAACGCAAGAAGAAGCCGGTAAAGCACGACCGCGAAGAGATCTTTGAAGCCCTCGTGAAGCTCGGCCATGAGCCGTCGTATCACGTTCTCGACGGTCGCCCGCAATCGCTGCTCTCGCTCGCCAAGTCGGGCGCCGACCTTATTTTCAACCTCACCGAATCCTATGCCGGCGACGACACCAAGGAGATGCACGTCGCTGCATTCCTCGATATTCTCGATATCCCCTTCACCGGCGCAGGACCGCACGCGGTCATTCTTGCGCAGGACAAATCGATCGCCAAGAAGATGTTTTCTTTTTACGGAATTAAGTCGCCCTACTTCGCGACATCTTATCGCGGCACCATCGACCACGCGCACGACATCGCGTTTCCGCTCATCGTCAAACCCACCTCTGAAGATGGGTCCATCGGTATTGGCGCCGATTCCGTCGTGAACAGCGTGAAGGAGTTGATGGAGCGCATCTCCTATATTCAGTCGGAATTCGATTCTCCTGCCCTGATCGAGGAGTACATCGAAGGGCGCGAGATCTACGCCGCCATCCTCGGCAGCTACGAGAGCGCGCATGCGCTTCCGCTTGTGGAACTTGACCTTTCCAGGCTTCCCAAGGGCGTGCCCCGGATCGCCAGCCAGGACGTGAAATTCGACAGAGACACTGAAGCCTACAAGCTCACCAAATCCGCCATCGCCGAAGACCTTGATGAAGAAACCGAAACCCGGCTCACTGAGATTGCCATCAAGGCCTATCGCGCCGTAAAGCTTCGCGACTATGGCCGCATTGACCTGCGCCTGTCCAGCAAGGGCGAGATTTATGTAATCGAAGCGAATCCCAACCCATGGCTCTCCAGCGGTCAGGAGTTTGCCATGGCCGCCAGGAAATCCGGCCTCTCCTATACCCAGATGATCGGAGAGATCGTGGACCTGGCCATGGCTCGCTACGCGTGAAAGAGGTCAAGAAGTCTTGGCAAGAAGCTTTCGGCGATTTTCAACGAATTTCAGAAATCGATTTTCAGCGATCAATTTGCCGCTATTCGTTTCCTTTTGAGCGATTTGAGTGCCCATTTCAGGTCTTTTTTCCTTGATTCCACAGTTTCACAGTTTCTGTGAAACTGTGTGATGAGGGGCTTTAAGGCGTTCATTCTAAAGGCTCCACAGTTTCACAGTNNGGACCAAGGGAACGAGGGAACGAAGGAGCGAGATGGCCCGTCGCTGATAGCCGATAGCCGGTAGCCGGTAGCGGAGCCGGAAGAGCAGTAGCCGGTAAACATTGGTCAGGGGTCAGAAAAAGGGCAGTCCGGGGGCTGGCGAGTGGCGGCGGAGCGATCCTGGTCAGATCAGTCTTTGAGTAGAAGCGGATCATGGAATGAGTATGCGCCGAAAGGGGTAAATGATCGGCAAACTTCACAGAGATCAGAGATCAGGGGTCAGAGATCAGAAAAAGAATGACTTAGGGAGGGGTTGGCGGGCGGATTTTGGAGGCATGGCGCTTGACAGCCGAAAATGCTATAGCCGTTAGCAGTTGTTGCCGGTGCGGGCGTTGGTGTGGGCGACGGTTCTTGTGGTGACATTGGCGTTTTTCAATGCTAGTTTGGAGAAGTTCCGTCCTCCGGCGCTCTCGGCCTTGCCAGATTTGCTCAGAAAGAAGCATGGGGACGCCGGCAAGGAAGCCTCCGGAGTGCTCTCAGTGCTTTGCGCATTGATTGTGGGCGATCCTCAGCATTGCGCGGTTTCTTGCCGGGAACAAGAGGTTCGGATCTTGCGAATGCGCTCGGAATCTTGACGCGCTAATCTCGTAAGGCTGTGTTGTTCTCGACCGCGTTTTTTGTGCTATTGTTGATCGTTCCTTTCCAGTAGGTCACTTCCCCCGGTTCAATCGATTCTGTGTTTGCCCATCCATTCCTCATGAACGTCTTCCGAAACTGGCTCGGGCCAACCACTCGTCACCAAAGGAACGATGATCAGGAGCTTTCCAATGCGCCGAGTTTTCTCTGTTTCGCTCATTCTTTTCTGGGGCGTCCCTCATGCAAATGCGTGGGGCAACCGGGGCCATGAAGTTGTTGCCTATATCGCGTACATGAATCTCGACCCGCAGATCAAGACCAAAGTCGATACCTTGATTCAACAGAATCCCTGCATTAAGGAGTGGAAGGCAGATGTGAAGACTGTGCCCGCGGCGCAACAGCCGGTGGCTCTATTTATGCTGGCTGCCACCTGGCCCGACAAAATCAAGCTGACCCCTCCTGAGACCCCATATGATTGCCCCGGTCACCCGATCTTTGACAGTAAAGATGGGGCGAATGGGCCGGATGGCCGCTTCAGCGCCGACATTCCTCCCAACACACCCGAGGCCAGCCAGAACACAGGGTACGGGGACAACCGCCGACATCAGTACTGGCATTTCATTGATACACCCATCTCCGGAGATGGCACAGCGACACGGCCTGCGTATGAACCTAATGTGCTGACTGAATTGAATCTGCTTTCACAGGCGCTTGGCTCAAATGAAAGTGATGAAGTTATAGCCTTGAGATCGTACGATCTGGTGTGGGTTGAACACCTGGCGGGCGACATTCACCAGCCGCTACACGATACGCAGAGATTTACAGCGGCTCTGCCCAATGGCGACGAGGGCGGAAACTCCGTCGCAATCTGTAGCGGACAACAAAAGTGCCGCGCGGAGTTGCATGCTTATTGGGATGATCTTCCCGGAAGCGACAGCTCTTTAACCGCGACGATTAAGATGGCCTCGAAGTTGAACGAGCAGGAGGCGCCGGACGATGCAACGATTGATATCAATCATCCCGAGCACTGGGTTTCAGATGCGGTGAATCTTGCAAGAGCTGACGCTTACGCCCCGCCTTTCAACGGCAGCGTTAAGCGGGTGGCTCCGTCCGCGATCACCGCCGGGTATCACTCGCAGGCCATGATGGACATGCAGAAACAGGTGTTCATTGCCGGCTACCGGTTGGCCAAACTGTTGAATAGCGCTCTGAAAAGCTGGTCTGGCACCTAAGAGCATTGAGTTAATCAGATTCAGTCCCGAGATTCGTCCGATGAATCTGAAATGGACTCTTGCCCCTAATCAGTCGCGAGTAGTCTTAGTGCTGTATCTGGAGC
>PMWR01000421.1 GCA_003166055.1 Acidobacteriaceae bacterium | reverse complement strand
CATCCCATGAGTAGCGCATAGCGTATATACATCTCGTATTACATTCCGTATGCGATCCCTTAGCAACCGCCAGCCGAAAACTAACTCCGAAAAAACTCCCCGCCGTTTTGCCGATAATTAAACTCCGAAGGCGCACAATAGGAAATGAGAGAACCCGCACCGGTCCCGCACCCGCCGCCGAGCCTCATCCAGCAGTCCAGGGAAGCGCCCGCCGCCCGTCATTTCATGCGAGCGGCAGCAACCGTCTACGCCACCGCAGGTGGCCCTGAAGGGACGCACTGAAGCCTCTTCAATTCTTTTCTCGAAGGCGGCAGAAGGGCGAACACAAGGCAAAGAAAAATGCCGACCCCCCTACCCCCCCCCACGGTTTTGTTGATAGCAAAGAAGTTAGCCAAAAAACGTTTCAACGGCCTATGAAAACAAAGAAGTTACGAGCACACAATTGCGGTAAAACAGCCATTTTCGTCGCATTTTGGATAGAATTCCGGTCTCTCAAGCCGCTGCTCACTGTCCACTAACGTCCAACCAACCCGTCGAAACGTCTAAACCTCTGAAAGGCGAATAATGGCAACTTCCACGCTGCTTGCGCCCACCTCCACCCGTTCCCGATTCAAAACCGTTCTCTGGATCTCCCTTGGTCTCACGGCGCTCTTTGTCTTCATCACTTCAGAAGTTCTTCTCCTCACCGATTACCCCATGTACCACNNTCCATCGCGTCCTCGGCCGCATCTACGTCCTCTCCGTCTTCATCGGCGCCGCAACCGGAGTCGCCCTCGCCAACGGCCGTCCGGGCTTCCCCGGAACCTGCGGGCAGGCCGCGGCCTGGATCGTCTGCACCACCGCCGCCCTCATCACCGCGCGTAACCGGCAAATCGTCCAGCATCGTCAGTGGATGATGCGTTCCTACGCCGTCACCTTTACCTTCGTCTCCAGCCGTGTGCTCAACCTATGGCCCCGTTACTGGGGCCACCTCGGCGACTCCCTCTCCGCCGTCGGTGTCATCGCCTTCACTCTTGCCTCGCTGCTCATCGTGGACCTTGGCCTCAACTGGCGCGAGCTCACCACTCGTCGCGGCTGATGGCCGGCCAGGAGGCCATGAGAATTTCAGGGCATCGTCATAAACGCGGGTGATGCCCATCTCGCCTTTGAGAGTTAGGTTTGCAAGATGTCCTATTTCCGGAAGCTGGTCCCTTCCAGTTCCGAGCTGACCACAGGCCCGAAACCACCTTGCTGCCCAACGACCCTCACCACCGCGGGCTGCTCACCCTCCAGCACCCACACCGTCACATCTTTCGGCTGAAGGTGCAGCAGCTTAGCAATCACTCCCAGAATGCCACCCAACTCCGGATGAATGCGGAACACCGTCGCCTTAAGGGTCTGTCCTGCCTTNNAAGACTGGCGCCAGCATCCCCACCCGAAACGGCGCCGTATTAGGCGGCACATTCAGCACCAACGTTCCAACGAACCCATTTGCCAGGTCTTCCGGCAGGTCGATGTGCTCGCTCTCGACGTGTATCTTGCCACTCTTGTCCGCCGTGCGGCTGGTCGCTATGCCGGTAGCGGCTTCCACCGCAAAGTCGACGGGCTTCGCAAAGAACGGCCCCTGCTGTATGTGATGGTCGCGCACTAACTGAAATGTGCGCTGCTGCCTGTACGTCGTCGTCTCATCGTCAATCGACCCATCCACAAGGTGATAGGTCAGGCGCATCGTCACTTCATCGCCCAGCACCACTTGCGTAAACTCAACGCGGCCAATGACCTTTCCAGTCTCGGTGCGCGCCAGCATAGCCGCATGCCTCGGGAGTTGGATATGCGCCACTGAAATGCGTTCTGCCTGCGCTGCGGTGCTCAACATTATTGTCAAAAAAGCGGCTACAGGGAATCTGCTTCGCGCCATCGAATACCTCGGTCTAACGATCAGCATGATGAGATGCCAGTTGTGCGGCNNTCCTCACGGAAGGCCCGCCGGAACGACACCGGCGCATCGTGCCGCACAAACCGGTGCCACCCCACTATCCTCTCCACCCACCCAAACATCCTTGAACTCCACTCCGACCGCTCCAGATCGTTGATAAACCAACCAACCTGCGCCGTCGCTTCCATCCACCGCAGCAGCGCGACGATCTCCTCATCCTCCAGATGATGCGCCGTCAGCGAACTCACGACGATATCCACCCGCTTCCCCGGCCGATACTCCAGAGCATTGCCGGTCACCCACGCAATGCCAAGCTCCTTCGGCGTAGACTCCGCAGCCGCACGCGCCGCATAAGGATTCAAGTCGATCCCCGTTAACTCTAGAGCTATGCCGCGCCTCCGTGCCCAGCCTGCAATCCGCCGCAGCAGATCGCCGCCGCCACTGCCCACATCGACAATGTGCACCGGATCGCGCAATCCGTGATCACGCAAGCCAGGCGGTAGCCGCTTCAGCCAGGCCAGCGTCGGCCGATATCCAAGCAGCCAGCGGTTGATCTGCTCCAGGCTGCGCAGGCAGCCACGGAAATCCTCATAGCTGCAGTCGCCATCCATCAGCTCCGGCAGATCGCGCGGAGAGACCCTCAGCCTGAATTCGATTCCCGCACTAGACCCCATTTGAGCGCATTGTCTCCGCAATGAGGTTCAGGTAAGCCGTAGTCACGCGCAATATGTCCTCAACTTGAATTATAGGGATAGGCGCAGCGTGTGTGTCTTGGGGAGCTGGACCACGAAAAGGCGATGTTACAGGCCACTCAATGATCTGACTGGCCAATTTTGCGAAGTTACCAGCGCTCCGTTGCCAATCTTGCTGGTGTGAAAGATCGCTCACAGCAGACTGAGGCTCACCATGTCCCCAGTGCTCCGTCAAACCATTGCGACAGCGCTTTGGATTGCAAAGTCCACCACTACCCAACCGCGGCATTCGCCATGCAATAACATCGCAGCGGTATACTTCCAGTATCGGAACCCCAAAAAGGAGATTCCAGTTACAACGTCCACTTTAAATCGAATTCCTTTGCACGACAAAGTTCTCATCCTCGGTGGTGGAGTAGCGGGCTGCGCCGCTGCTATCGCGCTCGCCCGCCAGGGACTGTGCGTCACGCTGATCGAACGCGAGCCCACCCCGCGCCATAAAGTCTGCGGAGAGTTCCTGAGCGGTGAGGCCCTTGAAGACCTGCACGCGCTCGGCATCGACGCGGCTTCGCTCGGCGCCGTGCCCATCACCTACGTTCGCCTCGCCGCCGCCAGCCGCGCCGCCCAGGCCCCCTTGCCTTTTCCCGCGGCGTCGCTCACGCGCAAGGCGCTTGATACCGCGCTCATCGCCGAAGCCATTGCCGCGGGAGTCCGCGTAGAGCGCGGCCGCAGCGTGCAGGCGCTCGCGCGCACGGCGCCCAACGTCTGGCAGGCTACGCTCGACGACGGCGCCACCTTTGAAGCTCCAACGGTCTTTCTCGCCACAGGCAAGCACGATCTCCGCGGCCACGGGCGTCCGGAGGACCCGCAGCGGTGGGTCGCCTTCAAGATGTATTTTCGCCTGGCCCCCGCTCAGGCCGCTGAGCTCGCGCGCGCCTCTGAGTTGATGCTCTATCCGGGAGGCTATGGTGGCATCCAGCCGGTCGAGGGCGGCATCGCAAACCTCTGCTGCGTGGTGCAACAGCGCCATCTCGCGCGTGTGGGCAATCGCTGGGAAAGCTTCCTCGCGAAGGTGCAGCGGGACTGTCCACATCTAGCCATGAGGCTTGCCGGTGCGGAGCCGTTGCTCGCAAAGCCCATCGCCATCACTCATATCCCGTATGGTTACATCCGCCCCACAACGGAGAATGGCCTCTACTGCATTGGCGATCAGGCGGCTGTCATCCCCTCCTTCACCGGCGATGGCATATCCATCGCGCTCCATACCGCGCGTTGTGCCGTCGCTGCCTATCTTGCGGCGGAACCGGCGCCGGTCTTCCAGGCTAACCTGCGGTCCGCTCTGCGTCTCCAGATGCGCGTTGCCGAGATCGCCGCCGATGGATTGAACAACTCCGTCGCACGCGCTGTATTACCGTTCTGCCTCAGGGTCTGGCCCGGCGTGATGCGCGTAACGGCAAAGCTGACCCGCGTCGCCCAGCACGCCGCTGTTGCTCCCATGCAGTCGCCGGCTCAAATCTAGTGTGGTGTCTCAAATGTCCGAATCACAAATGCGCTGTCATCCTGAGCGGAGTCTGGCCCGCTTTTG